>JAPLYR010000005.1 GCA_026395455.1 Candidatus Roizmanbacteria bacterium
TAAGGGCGATAATACCCCTTATAGTTTGCAACTTAAGAGTATCCTTTGACTTAAGGGCGATTATTTGTTCGGCTTGCAATTGTTCGTATAGCATAGAATAATTATATACTTCTCGGGCTGGTTTGCAATCTATAAAGGATTGTCATCACAGCTTAGAGTAAGATAACTAGCGTATAGTGTGGTGTGAGTGATACACTCTATTTATAAACATCATTTAAAAATATGAAAAAAAAAGATACAACACCAGATATGCTACAGCTTTTCAAAAGCTTCAAATCCGACGTTCTTGACAAAAAACAGAGTCATGAACAAATGGTGAAGGAAGTGTATATGATGAAGTTTAAGATTCGCCCACTTCAGGGAGATATTTCAAAGCTTAACTTTTCAAACACAACATTTGTAGAAACCATTTGGCAATTGGGCAAGATGGATGACTTTATCGAAAAGCATTTGCACAAAATAAATAAAAAACAAGAAGATGCATTCTTTCATTATTTTGAAGGAATGTACAAACAACTTCAAAACACACTAAACTCACTCCATTTTGGAACTCAAAAAGGGGACATGTTTAATAAACGTGATTTTGTAGAGATGGAAATATATAAAGAAAGAAAAAATAAAAAGTTACGTAACTAAAAACTTCACCCACCATGAAAAAATTTCCAGTTATTATTGATTTAGAAACAAAGCATACATTTCGTGAATTTAGTGAACATGAAAAGCTCGGGATTTCCGTTATGGCTCTTTATGACTATAGTTCAAAAGAGGGAATGGTGTTTGAAGAGAAAGAATTAAGCAAAGCATTCCCTATTCTTGAAAATGCCTCTTATGTTATTGGATATAATAGCAATGGATTTGATCTTCCCGTTCTACAAGCTTACTACCCTGGCAATATTCTTGCACTTTCCACGTTTGACTTACTGGAAGATATTCGCCTTAAAATTGGAAGACGACTTGCGCTCAATGACATGGCAGCCGCAACATTGGGTAAGAAAAAAACAGGACATGGATTAATGGCAATTGACTATTATAAAGAAGGAAAGATAGAAGAATTGAAAAAATATTGTCTTGACGACGTACTTATCACTAAAGAATTATTTGAATATGGAGTGAAGTATGGGGAAGTGCACTTCATCAATGAAATCGGAAGAAATATCATACGAGTTGACTGGAAACCATACATGGAGGGGAATGGGAACGCCCAAACAGAGCTTACCCTGCCATTTTGAGTCTTCAAGCCTCAATTATTTTGGTATAATAAACCGTTCTTTTAAATTTATCTATCCCCTGTAGCTTTTACCTCCCAGAGGGAGGCAACGGTACCTGCCTGTCGGCAGGCAGGGAGCAGATCGCACATATATAATAAGAAAAGTATGTATTTTGTATATGCAATTCAAAGTATAAAAGATTCACGGATATATGTAGGATTTAGCATTGATATTGAAAGAAGAATATCAGAACATAATCATGGATATGTTTTTTCAACAAAGGGATACTGTCCATGGAAATTAATTTACAAAGAAAAAGTTGAAAATAGAGCGAAAGCAAGAATAAGAGAAAAATATTTAGAAAGTGGAGTCGGTAAGGAATTTTTAAAATCTATTCCCCTGTAGCTCAACGGTAGAGCAGGTCGCTGTTAACGACAAGGTTCCAAGTTCAAATCTTGGCGGGGGAGCACTTCGGCAACTCTTCATATTCTAGGAATATTTGTTTTTATAAAGTCTGACAAGATATCAGAAATAATGCAGAAACGAAATGACAATTTACAAAAAGATTACAATTCACAATTGAATAATGTTCGAGGTATTAAAAAATTATTGACCTTTCTCTTTATTAATAAGGGTGCGTATTATGAAACCAAGACCAGTTCAAGAAATGTATTGCTCTTCCTTTCCCCATTTATCATTCTTTTAGGTGTTTTGATTTTATTGATGGGATTAGGAGTTGGGTGGTGAATATATCTTAGTTTTACATTAAAAAGTCATTCTTATTACTTCCACTTAGGGGAACACAATTTATCCTTCCCTATCATTATTAACGAACGTTTAGCTTCATTGTTGCTATAATAAAATTCATGGACACGACAAAAATGAGCCTTGAAGATTTAGGCTACAATGAATTCTTTGAATCAAGCCGAGCAAATCTTGGATTGAGAACATACTCAGTAGCAAGAGTCGTTGCAGAATACAGAGAAGTATATAAGGTAAAGAATAATGAGGGAGAATTCCTTGCTAAGGTTACTGGAAAACATATGTTTACTGCTGAAAAAAGGGAAGACTATCCAGCTGTTGGAGATTGGGTAGCTATTGAAGTACTACCAGAGGATAAAGCGCTTATCCGAGGAATTTTGCCAAGAAAAACAATTCTAAAAAAGAAATATAGCAGTAAACAAGAAAATCAAATAATCGCAACAAATATTGACATCGCTTTTATAGTTGAATCAATGGATAGAGACTATAATCTTAATCGTTTTGAAAGATTTTTTGTTCTTGCAGTCGAGGGGAATATCACTCCTATTATGGTACTTAACAAAATCGATTTAATATCAAAAGATGAATTAGATATAAGAATTAATAAGATAAAAAATAGATTTACTTCAGCTACCATTATTGCAACAAGCACTCAAGTGGAAGACGGGCTAGAGGATTTAAGAAGCCATATCGAAATAGGGAAAACATATTGTTTTTTGGGTTCATCCGGAGTGGGGAAATCATCTCTTATAAATGGACTTCTTCAGAAAGACGAAATCAAAACAAGAGAGATGGGTTTAGTCACCGGTAAAGGTAAACATACAACGACAACAAGGGAAATGTATTTTTTGAAAAATGGAGGACTAGTAATTGACAATCCTGGGACACGAGAAGTAGGGATAGCGGATTCAGAAATCGGAATTGAAAAGGTGTTTGATGAAATAAGCCTCTTATCCAAAGAATGTAAATATTCCAATTGCACACATATGCATGAACCGGGATGTATTGTTTTGAAAGCTGTTGAGGATGAAAGGCTTGATAAAGAAAAATACACCAACTTCCTAAAGCTAAAAAAGGAAGCTCAATTTTACAAATTGACCAATATAGAGAAACGAGAAAAAGATAAAAAATTTGGAAAGTTTATAAAAAAAGCAAAAGATTCATTAGAATCGCATGTGGTCTAAGAACCGCTGGTAATAAAATAATTCCTGATTACATCAGCTTGGGGGAGTAAATTGTACTTAATAGAACCTCGCACTTCTGTTATCATGGAATATGACCCTTCCTAAAAGCATAACAACAGTAACTACATTCTCTAAAATGCTTGCTGCACTATTATTTATTGTCTGTCCTCTTATTGGATTCCAATTTGGGATATCATATCAAAGAGGTATAGACACCATTTCAGGCGGAGTAAAAGTTGGAATGGAGAAGAAGACAGTTATACAACCAACTCCAACACCTTCACCCATTTCATCACCAAGCAAAATTGGATGGAATAGATATATGAGTAAAGGTTTTGATTACTACATTGACTATCCAAAAACATATTGGTATGGAATTGAAAATAAAAATTCTGTAAGTTTTGAAAAAATGGTAAATGATCCACATAGAACAAGCTGTTGGATTTTTATTGATTCCAGCTTTCTTTCTCAGGTTGAACTAGATGAATTAAAACAGATGGGAATAGGAGAAGCTAAAGTGATTGCAAAAAAGGAAAGTTCAATACCAAGTAAATTTAAAACCTTTGAACGTTTACCAGACGAATTATTTGGTACAAAAAATGCAAAATCATTTGTAAATAGAAATGTTTGGGAGGGAGATCATATGTATGTATACATTTACGAAGAGAAAGGAAAAACTCCTTATATTTTTGGAGGGTTTACCAGTGAAAACAAAGACTCAAAAGATAAAATCTCATATTTAGAGCTTAAAGAAATAGTCTCTACACTAAGATTCCTAGAATGAAAATCTTCAAGAATAAGTTTTTTTATTAACAAACTAAACTCTCCATTAGCCTTACAATTTGGAGTGAGGAGACAATTTTATATAATGAACATATGACAAAAAATCCTCTTATTAATGCCTTCAGCGCTTCGGCTTATATTGTCCTGGGAGTCACTATTATGAACTTTGTGACAAAACCATTAAGGAACAAGCCTGATACTTTTTTTGCTCCGGTTATATTTCTATCCTTTTTGACATTATCAGTTGCGGTTATGGCATATCTATTTTTTTATCAACCAGTTATGCTTTTTATTGAGGGGAAGAAGAAGGCAGCTGTTAACTTATTTGTTAAAACAGTGGGATTTTTTGCTGCTTTTACAGCGATTGCATTGGGTCTTCTTTTTTTTGGTCTGCTTTAAACTTACCGCCTCAGATTTATGGAAGTATGATTATTACTCCTCCTATTCCTGATGTTCTACTTT
>JAPLYR010000117.1:0-13243 GCA_026395455.1 Candidatus Roizmanbacteria bacterium
AGTTCATAAAATTTTTCCTGTGTCTTAACATCAACTCCAACGGTTGGTTCATCAAGTATTAGTAATTCAGGCTTCTTTACAAGTGCACGAGCAATAAATACACGTTGTTGTTGCCCACCAGAAAGCTCACGCAGGAGTTGGTGTTTATGAGAAAGCATGTCTACAGACGAAAGAGCCTCATCCACCTCATAGTCACTCGCCTTTTCCATTCTCATTACCTCATCAACCGTTATTGGCACATGAGAAACTGCTAGTCCAGCTTTTTGAGGAATATACCCTATTTTCTCCCAATCTTTAAATTTTTTTATTGGTACTCCAAAGAGTTTTACTGTCCCTTTTTGAGGGGTAAGCACGCCCAGGATAATTTTGAGCAAAGTCGATTTTCCTGTGCCATTATGTCCAACAAGTCCAACGAAATCACCTTTTAAGATGTCCATATTGAGACCATCCAGAACATTTCCAGATCTATATCCAAATACGATATTTTTTAAGCTTATAACAGTCTGTGTGTCCATTATTTACAGTTTAATGCAATTTGTAAATTTGCAAGGTTTTCTTTTTGAATAGTAACATATGTCTTTTTAGTAATTTCATCATTTTTTGTTAGTCCTTCAAGCGGATTAAAAACGAGTGTTTTTGCTCCAATTTCCCGTGCGATCGTCTCTGCGATTACAGGACTTACCAACTCTTCAAAAAAGATATATCTAATATTGTTATTCTTTGCAAAAGTGGTTATATCAGACAATGTTTTTGATGATGGCTCCTCTTCAGGTGAAAGTCCTGCAAGTGCCACTTCACGTAGATTATATCTATGAGCAAGATAACTGAAGGCTTTGTGAGATGTAATAATGTTTTTTTGACTACAGTTATTAAGTCCTTTTTGGAAATCACTATCCAGTTGCGACAATTCATTTATGAGCATGTGTAAATTTTCAGTATATTTTTTAGTATGGAGTTGATCCTTTTGAATGAGTGCTTTTGCAACTACTTCTGCCTCTTTCATATAGAGTATCGGATCAAGCCAGATATGTGGATCTTTTGGATCACTCATAAGAGACTTACCCACAATAATAAGGAGTGTTTTTTTTGGATTAACATTCTTTCTTAGATTATCGGTATATCCCTCTACTCCACCCCCGTTAAGAAAAATAATATCTTGATTTTCAAGTTCCGTTATATCCCGAGTACTTGGTTCAAAATCATGCGGTTCAGCGCCTGCTGGAGTCAGGTTTGTTACAGTTACATACTGTCCCCCAATTCTTTCTGTTAAAAATGCTAACGGATAAAACGATGTGGTAACTTTCAATTTATTAACCTGTACTGGGGCAACTTGAATAGTTTTTTTGAATGAAAAAACCCCCACCATACTAATAAGTATTACTAATACTATCGCTAATCGATTACGGCTTATTGACATTTTATACATGTACCAAAAAATTCTAATGAATGTTCCTTTACTCTGAATTGTGATTGTTTTTGTACTTCCTTCAAGAGCTCATCTTCGCATAATTGTATATCTTCAATATGTCCACAATTCTCACATACAAGATGGTGGTGGTGATCACAATTGGTAAGTTCATAGTGCACTTCTCTTGCTCCTAAATTTATTTCTTTCACTATTCCTAGTTTAACGAAATTTGTTAATATACGATAAACAGTAGCCTTATCAATCTTTCCTTTCTTTGACTTTACTAAAGTTAAAATTTGAAGAACGGTAAGTGGCTTCTTTTGGAGTACCTGTATAACTTCTTTTTTTTGAGATGTAAGTCTTTGACCCTTTCCCTTCAATAGTTTGATAATTGCATCCATGAATATATTATCGCAAATGATTTGCAATAAGTCAATGAGAGTTTGCGGTGAAGACTTCTTCTTTATCTCCCTGAATTACGAGAGCTTGGTTATTTCTCAATGGGAGCACTTCATATTTTTTGCTTATCCATCTTTCAATAATGTTCTCAAATTTAGATTTATACTTCTCCTCTCCAAAATGGGGCAGAATAAGTTTCCTTGTAAATCCAAGCCCTTTAAAGTCGGTAATGCAGGTAATACTTTTATCATCAAAATCTTCTATATGTTCAATCGTAGGACATGCAAGAGCAGAACCTGCACTAGATCCAATATATAATACTCCCCCCTCAACAAGCTCCCTTCCTATTTCAAGAAATCCACTTTCCTGTGCTTTTTCGAGAAGATAGTAGGTATTACCTCCACTGACAAAAATGACGTCGATATCTTTTAGTAACGTAATAAGTTGTTCTTTTGTTTTATTCTTAATGTCGACATCAATCATGTTAAAACCCATAAGCTTCAACTTCATTTTATCTCCATAAAACCATGGTTTTATTTTATATGGATCAGCTGCTGTTGGAATAAACGCAAGACGTAATTCATTTGGTTTTTTTGGAAGTAAAGGGAGAAGTAAGTCTGATACAAATGCAAAGTAAGATGCTAAAAATAAAGTTTTCATTTTTATCTCTTTATGTCTACTAACCCACCAAGATAGTGTGCTTTATATATTTCTTTTCCATCTTTCAAAATAATTTCTTCGCCAGAAAATTTTGTAAGAGTCCCTGTCCATGAATTTTTATAGATGTATTCTCCATTTATTACTTCTAGTGGTCCTCGAAATGGCGACTCTGGAGGCATTGCTCGAAGGGCTTTTTGTAAGGTTGGGTATACTGTTTCAGGCGCCACGTTATTATTTATCGATCCATAATATACCATTATCCATAACGGTTGGTCCTTATAGAAAACTACTTCCCTGCCCCCATAGGGCTCTCCCCCAAAAAAATTATCATGAAAACTCCAGTCCTCTTTTTGATATGTAATTGTTGTAGATTTATCTATTTCTTTTTTATT
The DNA here is from genome assembly GCA_026395455.1 of Candidatus Roizmanbacteria bacterium. Taxonomy (GTDB): domain Bacteria; phylum Patescibacteriota; class Microgenomatia; order UBA1406; family GWC2-37-13; genus JAKBEU01. The sequence goes on from JAPLYR010000117.1 coordinate 2,860, forward strand.
CAATGACTCATCACCGGTGGCATATGTATGTCTATTGGCATCTACTAAAAAAGCTCGTAATTCTTCTAAATTCATAGGAACTATTGTACTAGTAATTCACTTTTATAAATAGTATATACTCAAATTATATGAATACAAAACAAAGTTTAATACTTATGTGTATCGGTATTGCTATTGTTTCAATATTCATATTTCTATCCTTTCCTAAGCAAGTAGAGATTCCCCACTATCATGCAGGATTTTTAGTCTATATTGACGGTCAAAAACAAGATTATGCAGATACTCAATATATGTATTTAGACTCATGTACGGTAATTGACAAACAAAAAAATCACACAATGGAAACTCCAGATAAAGTTCATCTTCATAATGATGTTGGAGATGTTGCACACGTACATGATGACACTTCCACATGGGCATTGCTATTCAAAAATATTGAAATAAATTTCCCACCTAATGAGCCTTTGGTTGGGTATAAAAATGGAGAAAAAATAGACAACCTTATCAATATGCCTATTAAACCTTATGATAGCGTTATCTTTATTATTGGGAGTGAGGATGGTATAGATAAAACACAGTATGTAACTCAAGCACACATCCAAGATGTTGAGGGTAAAAGTAGTGTTTGTAATCGATAAAGAGTTAGCGAGTGATAGTTTCCCCTGTTATTGTATTGTAGCAGCTTGGGATCATTGATTTTGGAAAATCTGCATATTCTTTGAGCGTCTCACACATAATCATTCCATTACCGTCTGCAACAATCTTCCATTCTGAAGCTACCTTTTTTGCATAAAAGTATCCACCCCCACCTTGCTTCTCACTTACCGTTCCACCAGCATATACTCCATCATTTTGAGCTACACTTAAATCTACTTCCAAGGTCGAAGCCCAATTATTCTTAGTAAAGAGTGCTTGTTTTATAAGATCGGCATCTGATATTTTTGATGCTTCACACTTCTCCTCCCAAACACGCAGACACTTTTGTTTTACCTCACACCAAGAATATCCTGCGGGTCCTAAACAGCCATGAACATCCTTATCGCCCCCAATCAACTGCTGCTTTCCTTCACTTGTAGCAAGAGAGGGATCAGTAAGCATAGGAACTTCAACAAATGGCGTTGGAGAAGGAGCTTGAATAGTAGGAGTTGGAACCTCTGTCTTTTGGCTATTTTTTATCAATAAAACATTTGCAACTCCCAATAAACCAACAATAAGGACTAGTCCTCCTATCAATAAAGTGTTTTTCATACATTTATGATAATTGATTTTGTCACTATTTTACAGATGCAATTGTATTTCCCCTTAACCATCGAACTCCGACATACACAAGAGGAGTCTCAATTATGGACATACCACATTTAAGTCCCCAATAAGGAATGATTAAGCTTAATAAAAAACTCATATTTAAATTCAGCGGTAGTCCAACTTCATAAAATGCAAAAGTCATAAAAATAAATGTATCAAGAAATTGAGACACAAAATTGGAAATATTATTTCTTAACCATAAAGCCTTTTTTCCAAGTGTATTCCGGAGTTTAACAAAAATTAAAACATCCATAAGGTCTGCTATCCCAAAAGCAACCAAACTCGCAAACGATATTCGTGCTGACTGTTTGAATATGAGATCATAAGCACTTTCACTTTTTATAAAACGTATAGATGGCGGAAGTGCAGTAGCGCCAAGTGAAAATATAAACAAGAAAAAAATAATGATTAACCCTGAACGAATAATACTCCTCGTTCTTTCGAAGTGGAAATGTTTTTCCCCCCATTACTTCTGACACCACTATGCAGAATGTATAAAGGGAAACAAGAAAATCCATTTTATTAATCGAAAAAGTCTTCATTTTATATTGTGTATAGATAACTAGTAATGAGAGGTTGTTGCCGTTTCAAGGCATATTATGAGAGTAAGTGTGGAGAGTAATTGTTCAGAACATTAACTCGTGGATTCATGGTATATTTTTTTTAAATGTGATATGTAAATCTTTTTCTCTTTCCTTTAGATATGACTCTCTCAATTCCTTTGTATAGTTGGATGAAAATGGTTTTTTTCCATGTATTGGTGAAACTTCATCTTTCAAATGTTGAAGCATCTGCAAATCATTTTTTTTAAGAACTATTTTTATAGCATCAAATCCTATTTTTGTATATATCCACAGATAATCAAAATCTTTAAAAGTTCCAAGAATGTTATCTTGTAAATACATATCTACCTCCCCAAACGCCCAATTGTCATGAATCCCAATGTATTCAATAATTTTTTTTGATTTATCATCTGGATATTTTACCTGCTTCAAGATCTTTTCAGCTATTTCAGCCCCGGCTTTCATATGTGCCCTTCTAATATCCTTATCATAATAATTGGCAGTTTTTGGATTTGTCAAAGTCGCATATCCAACATCATGAAGTATTGCAAGAGGCATGAGGAGAGATTCATCAAGTTTTTCTATCTGACATATTGTTTCTACCATCTCTATAAACCACTCAATATGCTTCACGTCCATTGGTCTACTTGTTAAGTAGTACGGTTTTGCTTCTGACCATATCTTTTGATAAAGTGAATTCATGTTGTTTATGACGCCATTCCAAATGCAGGCTGATTAATAACAAGTAATTTAAATGTCCCTGCCATTGTGTAGATCGTTCCCTTGGAAATAAAACAGCTATCCCCACTTTCTAATACCTGATCATTATCATCTGTTGTTAAACCTAACTTTCCATCAATTACATAATAAATTCTGTCATATAAGGTCTTTTCCTCTTCGCAATAATTTGTTGCATCAATAATAGCAAGCGAGACACCTGGAGATATATCTTTTGTTATAAGATTAATTGCTGTTTTATTATCAGCAATAACGTTTTTTTTCCCCTCGTTATTTCTAATGACTTTAATCATATGACTATTATAAAGTATCTTATAGAGTACAGCTAGTTCTTACCAATCCTTGCTAAATATTCTATTATGTTTTAGATACTTTTTTACTGATCAGAAGTACTCCAATAAACATGGGGATAAATGAGATAAGTTGCCATGAGGTTGGAGAAGTTTTAAAAATTACCCATGCAAAAAGAAGGGTAATTAATGGACCCAATGAACTAAGCGCATTTGCTTTTGTAACTGGGATTCTATGAATTCCCTCTACCCATAACATGGTTGATAGACCTAAAATAAAAATGCCATTTGCTATTAAATAAGGGAGTGAATGAATAACTTGAGGAAGTGGTGAAGCAGTATGAAATAAAATGGAGATAATATATATTGAGCATGATCCCACAAATCCGCGTACAAACATTATTGTTTCTGTGTTTACGAGTTTTCTCGCCTTTTGAACAAATAAATTGCCAAACGGGACAATTGCTGCACCCAAAAGAATCAATAAATCTCCTATGTGAAAATGTGTCATTGATGGAATGAGTACTATAACAGCGCCTACCAATATAAAAGCAGCTCCATAGATATGTACTTTAGGAATATATTCTTTTTTCCATACGTGAAAAAGCAAAAAACTAAAAAAAGCCTCTGAAAGTGCAAGAATGCTCACATTTCCTGCACTCGAATATCTTAAACTCAAAAAATATAAAAGATAATAAATAATGCCTACAAAAAAAGTTGAATACAACGTGTAACGAAGGGCTTGTATATTAAGAACTTCTCTCCAACGATGGTGAATGGTGAGAATAACAGCAAAAAAAAGAGCAGAGAATAGTGAACTCACTGCCAGCGATGAATAAGGAGAAACTGAAGAATAGGAGAGTTGAGCGATTATAGGAAATATACTCCAAAGAAGTATTCCAGAAATAAGATATAACTCCCCTTGACGCTGAACAGATAGTTTCATAGATATAACGATAATCCCTTATTTAATACCTAATAATGTTAAGAGGTTGATATTTGGACCTGGAATAGTTCCAAATTGATTGTCTTCTGGATCGCCTTTTTTGAAAATTAATTGAGATCGTGTAATCCAATCTCTTATTCCGTATCTTAAAAATACATCCCACCCTACCCCAATATCATGAGCTCTTCTCAGAGTAAAAGAAAAAATGTAAATTCCTGTAATAATATATATTACTATTGAAATAATTTCGATCAACAACCGTGACATTTTTACATGAAATAATGAGTAATAGATTGTTTCTATTCCAACCATATTTAAATATAGTACTACACACGAAATAATAATTAATCCTGTGAGATAAGTCTCTCTATTTATTCTCCCTTTATATAATCGAGTAAAAAAACTTGATGAGTTCATTTCATAATGATATCAGAAAGGTATTTTTATTTTGTCTGATATACAGATATTTCGATATGTAAGTAGTGTGTAAAAAGATCGCTCCCATAGTCTATCTATAAATAGTATTCACTTGCATTTATCGAAATGCTTGTATAAACTCTTCCCGTGGCAGCATCAAGATACGAAACGCGTGATCTCACCCAACTTCCCATTGAAGCACTCCAACCAGGAGAGGTGGTTCTTAATGCTGAGCAAATTCAAAATAGAGTAAACGAACTCGCAGAAGAAATAGCTGAAACATATAGAGATCAAAAACTTATACTTGTTGGATTATTAAAAGGTGCAGATGTGTTTATGGTTCATATGATGGAGGCACTGTATAAGGCGGGGTTTACTAACTTTGAAACGGAATATATGCAGGTAAAAACTCGTGATAATCAATTAGAATCAAGCGGAAAAATTGATATTATCAAAGACATTCCACCAGAAAAACTTATAAATAAAAACGTGTTGTTGGTTGATGATATTGCTGACAGCCTTACAACATTTGTTGGTGTTGCAGAACACTTTCAACCCTATGGGCTTACTTCATTTAGAACACTTTCCCTTTTAGAAAAGCCATCGAGACATAGACCAGAACTACGGGGATTCCCACTAGATTTTGTTGGATTTAAAATACCAGATGTATGGGTTGAAGGATACGGGCTCGATTCTTTTGAGTATGGAAGAGGAAATCCAGATATTGTAAAAGGTCCAACACCTGGCGCCCTTGCCTTCAAAGCAGCTCAACAAAAATAGAGATGAGAATGCGTTTGAATCTCATATTTATCTGCTTTGAACATTTTTCACACAACTTTAGACAAGTTTCTCCATAACTACGCAAGTCATATGAACAGATGCAATTTCGAAAGTTTTTTTACCAATTCTTTGGAAACCCTGTTTCTGATAAAAAGTAAGTGCTCTTTCATTCTGTTTTTCTACCTCTAATTCAATTTTTAAAGCTTTGGGAAATGTCTTTATAACTTCTTCTATCAATTTTGATCCAATCCCGCGTCGTTGATATTCAGGAATAATATGCAATCTTTGGATATTGATTACCTTCCCTCCTTGGGTTAAAGTTGCGTTACACATCCCCACAATTTTATTACCATCTTTAGCAACACTAAAAAATAATGAGGGATTCTTGATTTGTTTTGTGAGGAGGACAACTGAATGCCACCTTGAAGTTATCAGTTCGATTGCTTCGGGGGAATATATGTTTGAATACGTGGCAGTCCACGTATTAAAAAGTAATTTTTTTATCTCATAAACATCTTCGACTTTCGCTCTATGAATGGTAATCACTCAAAAAGTATATCAAAAACTCAAAAGCCTAGGCGGAGAGGGAGGGGTTCGAACCCTCGATAACCTTGCGGCTATACAGGTTTTCGAAACCTGCGCGATCAACCACTCTGCCACCTCTCCAAAGCCTATTCTAGCCTCACTAAAGTATAACATAGGAGTTAAAAACCAAGCTCGCCAATTCCCTCTTCCATACAAGTTGACGATTAGCACTATTTTACTTACACTTAAATAAGTATTTGCTATGGAAACTAATCCCAAAAAAAGTATCTTTGAGTATATTTTGCAGATTTTTATATCTACGTAAGAGGAAGAGTTCAAATGCTTACCGATTCAATTGACAAATCTCTTGTTGTTTTAGCACAAAAGAAAATACATTTAAACGTGAAAGTTAATCAAAATATTCCTGTAAAAATGGATTTACTTTTGAAAGATGCAATTGATGTATACTCCATGATTCCAAGCTCTGTACGGATAAAAGACAGTGTACCAGTTAATGCAGTTGTCCCGATTGATACTGACATTCCCATCAATCAGACAATAGCCATCGATCAAACGGTCCCTATTGACCAAACCGTCACTACTTCAACAAATATTCCTATGATTGGACCCATTAATGTGTCATTGCCAATTAAAGCAAACATTCCTCTCAAACTCGATGTACCCATAAATACAACTGTCCATGTTAAAAAAGATATTCCAGTAAATGTTGTCGTCCCTATCGATAAAGATTTTAAAATCGATAAAAATAGCATTTATATAGACCCTCAAAAAACAATTAAAATTAATAAAGAAATTCCTGTTTCTATTACGGTTCCTGTCAGTCTTACTCCACAAGAACTGGACTTAAAAACACAAATCCTTGCATTTCATGAAATAGCAAATTTATTGCGTGTTTCTGTGCTTATTATCCCCCAAGATCTTCACTTAGATTAATTACGTGTCTTTGTCTAGAGGCAGCAAATTGAGGCTCTTTTGTGGTAAAATAAGGTCTTTGGAAACCATAATAAAGTTCTCTCAAGTCTCCTTTGACTTCGGGCACGACAAAACCATTATCGACGAGGTAAGCTTCTCAGTGCGTAAAGGCATGAAAGTTGCTTTAATGGGTCAAAATGGGGCTGGAAAGAGTACTCTATTTAAACTTATCACCAAAAAAATAGAGCCTACTTCAGGTGAGATCTCAATAGATAAACGACTCGTAATTGCAATAGCCCACCAAGTTATTGCGCCAGTTGACATGACGTTAACTGTAGAACAATATTTTCAAAAATGGCTCGGTAACGTCGAACACTATGAATTAAATAGAAAGCTTAGCAATGTCCTAGATGTAGTAAATCTCCATGCTCCGCTGGACAAAATTATCAAGTCATTCTCTGGGGGACAACAAGCACGCCTCCTTCTCGCTTCTGCTCTTATCCAAGATCCTGATCTACTACTTCTGGATGAACCAACAAATAACCTCGATCATAAGGGAATTGACCATCTCACAAGTTTTCTGATGAACTATCAAAAAAGTGTCATCGTTATTTCCCATGATGCAGAGTTTTTAAATGCTTTTACAGAAGGCGTCCTGTATCTTGATAGCTTTACAAAAAAAATAGAACAGTATGCGGGTGATTATAACGATGTAGTTGAACAAATTGCAGTCCGCATTGAACGCGAACACAGACAAAATGCCCAGATGGAACGAGGAATCCAGGAAAATAAAGATCGTTCGAACTTTTTTGCACATAAAGGTGGAAAAATGAGACTTGTTGCAAAAAAGATGAGAGAAAAAGCAGAAAAAATGGAAAGTGAAAAAGTTGCAGTAAGACGAGAAGACAAAACAATTCGACCTTTTATTATTCCAGTTCAAGAGGGGCTGGTGAATGAAGATATGAAGATATCCTCATTCACTATCATGAAGAATCATAAAGAAGTCACAAAACCTGCTCGAGTATTCCTCGTAAAAGGAAAACATTTACTTATTAAAGGTCCAAATGGTATCGGAAAAAGCACACTCATTGAAAGTCTTGCAAGAGGAACTGCACAGGGAGTCGCTATGACTCCAGGGATTCGTATTGGCTATTATAGACAAGATTTTTCTACACTAGACTTCAATGACACAGTATACGAGTCTTTTACAAAGGCAGTTAAGCTGGCAAGCGGCGTTATTTATGAACAACAGATTCGTTCCGTTGCTGCAGGATTTCTCATCACAAATGAACATGTTCATTCCAAAATTGGCACATTGTCTGAGGGCCAAAAAGGACTAGTAGCGTTTGCGCAATTGGTTCTTCAAAAGCCTGGACTCCTTATTCTTGATGAACCAACTAATCACATCAACTTCCGTCACCTTCCCCGAATCGCAGAAGCGCTCAGTAATTATCAGGGTATGATGATTCTTGTTTCCCACGTGCCTGAATTTGTCTCACAAATTCGAATTGATGAAGTGCTTGATCTAGAAAAGTAAAATGCTCTCCACTTTTGCAAAAACTATGATATAATTAATACTAGATTGAGTAATGGAGTAATAAACCTGCTTGAATTTTAGTTCGATTGAGTAAAACTTCTTTTTTTAAAGACAGCACCACAAAAAAATAGTTGTATGATAGTAATCACGTTTTAGACAAGACTTAAAAAAATTCTGGCAGATTTATTATTCTCCCACTTTTTTCATTGCATCAGCATATTCTTCATCCGTCGCTTCATCCCCCAGTAGACATTTATCATTTCTTGTTTTCCAATAGGGTAAAGACTTCATATTTCTTCTGGTAATTCTCTCAGCAAGATCAAGGGGTGTTCCTTCAACGGTATGCATAAAAAAGGAAACGCCACCGGCAAATATTTGATCAGAATTCTTTACTGTCCCATCTATATTCACACAGTATCGGCAAAATGATCCACTGGTGTTTACGACACCAATATCTTCCTTCTTTTCTAGTGGCATGCCACATGTGCTACAAAAAGTAGTCATATATTTTATTAAATTAAATTAATATTATGGTTTTAATATACCATATGGAATATGTATTTGACCTCCAGTTTTTGTGCCTATTTTTTTGATATAATCAAAGAATGTCCCAAGTAAATGAGTCAGAGGAAGATCAGTATATCGTGAATGAAAGTTCAGAGATTAATGTTGGAGAAACCGTTGGCTGGACTAATAAAATTCTTTCCTCCCTCCCCGCTTTTAAGAGCAAAAACTACCAATTATATTTTATTGGACAACTCATCTCCACAATAGGCTCTTGGTTGCAGATTGTGGCAGAAGGATGGCTTATTTTTCAGCTTTCTCGCTCAGCATATTATGTGGGGTTAAGCGCCGCCGCTTCTACCCTTCCCGCACTTTTTCTCTCACTTATTGGGGGTGTTATTGTAGATAGGTTTCCGAAGAAAAAGGTTATTATGGTAACTCAAACCTGTTCAATGATTTTGGCATTCATTTTGGGAATATTAACAGTTACCAATCTGATAACTGTATGGCAGATAATATTGTTAGCATTCCTTCTTGGAATCGTACAGGCAATTGATATTCCTGCCCGTCAAGCATATGTCTCAGAACTTGTTGATGATAAAAAACTCCTTTCTTCTGCAATCGCCTTAAATTCTACTATTTATAATAGTGCACGAGTCGTTGGACCTACAGTAGCTGGACTATTAATTGCAAGTTTTGGATTGGGAATGGCATTTCTATTGAACGGATTTAGTTATATTGCTGTGATTATTGCCTTATTTTTTATTAAAACAAGGGTTGTCCCACTCAAAATCCATGCAAGCCCATTGAAGGCAATTCAAGAAGGACTTCATTACGCATTTTCTCATCCAACTATAAAGACACTCCTTATGTCGACGGTTATGATCTCTATATTTGGTTGGTCATATTCAACTCTAATGCCTGTTATCGCGCATGATATTTTTAATCTGAATGCCTCTGGATTGGGATATTTATATGCGGCAACTGGGATTGGCGCATTATGTGCAACGGTCATAATATCAGCCTATTCACATAAGATCAGCCCTTATATATTTATCATTGGGGGAAATATTTTGTTTGCAGTAATGCTTATTTTATTTACCTTTACGAGAAATGTAGCTATCGCATATTTCTTCCTTTTTATAATTGGTTTTAGTTTAGTTGGTATGTTTGCAATGATAAACACCACCATTCAGCATGCTGTTTCCGACAACATGAGAGGAAGAGTTATGAGTATCTATACGCTTTCTTATCTTGGATTTGCACCAATTGGCAATTTTGAAATAGGATATGTAGCAGAAAAATGGGGACCAGGCTTTGCTATACGTATCAGCGCATTTATTGTTTTATTTTTTGGATTATATTTTTTCAAAAACTTAAAACAAGTAAAGATAGCTCAAGTAAAATACAATGAAAAACATTTAGTATAATAAATACATGGGATATTATGTTGAGCTAAACACACTTCTTCGACCACCAGAACCTTTTAATTTCTCATCACTTGCGGTGGGAAATAAATATACTGTAACTCTTGAACGAGAACGAGCTTTTCCTCTTCATATTGCTATTCTACTTATTGATGCTAATTGGAATTTTTATGGATACGCTGTTGCGCATTCAGCTTTTCTTAAAGATAAAAAAACAACTATTGAGTTTGAAGTATTAACTCTATTTACAAAAGAGGAGCAAAGTATCTATCAAAGAAAATTTGTTGAAGCGGGCAAGCTGACTGGTGAAGTTAAATAATTGAATTTCTCATTCTTCATTTTTTTTTGGTGAGGGTGTAATGCCAAAAAAAATCATTCTTCCCATTCCGAAGATGTAAAGTAAGTAAACCCCAATTTGT
>JAPLYR010000117.1:13251-14577 GCA_026395455.1 Candidatus Roizmanbacteria bacterium
TTGTACCACATCCATGTGATGTGTTATTCCAAAAATAACCTTAATCATGTCGCCCATAAATGTTTCCGTCTCTGGTATAGCTGCAAATGTAAAAGAAAATAACTCTGGGATTAACCCTACTTCTGCAAATTCATGGACTCCTCTCATAATTAATCCTCCCGCAAATAATATAAGAAGAATGCTGGAAAAACGAAATGCATATTGGACTGGTAGCCGTTGCGTTGTCTTAAAAAGTAAAAATGAAACAGCCAATCCTCCAAATGCTCCTAGTAGAAATCCCATAATTATATCCCGAGGATTTGTGGAAAGATAAATACTTGTTAAAAACAATACAATTTCGAACCCTTCTCTAAATACAGCAGTAAAAACCAGTATAAACAGTCCATTCAGTTCTTGACTTTGAACAGTATTTTTTACTTTCTGTAATAAAATTCCTTTTTGCTGTGAAAAAAAAGTATGTAGGAAAAAGACTGCCCAAGTAATAAAAATGGCAGATAGTACCATGAGGGTGCCTTCTGTTATTTGCTCAAATGTTCCGACATATATTTTTTGTACTTGAAGACCTAAAATACTCGCTGCGACTATTAAAATTATACTTATCAATGTGGCAGATACAGTTGCATACCATACAGTGCGGACAGCTTTACTCCATTTAAGTTGAGTAACTATACCTAGTATTGTTGCAATAATTACAGTTGCCTCTATTACTTCGCGAAATGTAATCAAAAATGAAGGAAGCATATAGTTTATCTTATACTAAAACAGTAACTGTTTAAGTATACCAGCTCATAGCTCACTTTATAAGTTGTAATGTTTTTCCTGTTAAATCGCGAAGCTTTATTTTGGTTTGACCATATACTCACTTACTTCAAGATGAATTAATACATCTTGCTAATGGATTCATGTAAAGTATGTATCTATCTTTTTTGTTAACTCATCGAGGGTAATGTCTGTTTTGACAACAAAATCTTTTAAATCAGCTGAGTATCCGGCAACTGATTGATTAGTAAGAATAATAATGGGAATTTGTAAATGTAGACTATTTTTGAGTTCATAATAAAATGTTTGACCATCCATTTCTGGCATGTGCAAATCAAGTAAAATGAGTTGGGTATTTTTTCCAATTATCTTGAGAATTTCCAAGGCTCTCTTTCCATTCTCTGCTTCTGATACTGAATAACCTTCTGATTCAAGCTTATTTTTGAGCAGATCACGATAAATTTTATCGTCATCAACAATAAGAATGTTCTTCATAAGAGTAAATTATGTTAATTAATACTTAATTATATGTTTTTTTCTTCTCTTTGGAATACGCAGATTATTTCT
>JAPLYR010000117.1:14609-22565 GCA_026395455.1 Candidatus Roizmanbacteria bacterium
GTGCTTTTTATAGTTAAAGTACCATTTAATTTTTGAACATAAGTATTAACAATATACATACCAAGCCCTGTGCCAGGAATACTTAACACGTTATCCCCCCTATAAAATTTCTTACATACGGATCCTAAATCTTTTTTTGCAATTCCCATTCCATTATCTTTAACATGAAGACTCCATTCTAATCCTGTTTTTTTTATTTCGACAATAATTTGCCCATTGTGTTTTGAATATTTTATAGCATTGTCCAATAAATTAGAAATAATTTCTCCGAGTATGACAATATCTGTTTGTATAGTTAGATCTTTATATACATCTTGTACTTGTAAATCAATTTTTTTATTATGTAGTCTTGTTTGAAAATGGGAAATGCAGGCATCTAATACAGCACTTATTGTTGTTCTCTCCATTTTCAATACCAATCTATTATCTCCAATTCGTAAGATTGTAAGGAGTCGATTCACCAAATCAATCATATATTGATTTTGCATTGAAATGTTTGAAAGATCTTTGCGCAGTTTGGGATTATTACTTTCTAAAAGTTCCAAACTCCATTTCATAACTCCAAGCGGGTTACGAAGTTGATGTGACGCTAATGCAATAAACTCTTCTTTGTCTTTTTGAAGTTTTTTTTCGAGTGTAATATCTTCTTCAGTGCCAATAAATCCAATTAATTTTTTATTTTTTTTAATTGGAGTTATTACAATTCTCGCTAAATAGTGATCTCCGTTTGATCTATCATTTTCAATCTCATCACTAAAAGTGATACCATTTAAAATGGTATTCCATAGATTTTTATAATAATTTTTTTTCATTAACCCTCCCCAAAAACCAACTTTTTTCCCTATTGCCATCTCTCTTTTAAAACCTGTTATCCTCTCAACAGCTGAATTTGCATACTGAACTATACCCATACAATCTGTTATAACTATCATATTAAATGCATTTTCTATAGCTAAGATATACATTTCTTCAGAAAGAAGATTGGCTGAATGCGGATGCGTGTGCCTATACAATTTGGAGATGATATCTTGAAAATCTGCGTCAGACATAGATAATTTAAGAGTACTTTATTTACTAAGGAGAGTCAATTTTGATATCTCTCAAATTTTAGATTGAATTTTCTTTACAGCTTGCATAAATGCATCAGTTGTAAATGATGCACCAGCGACTCTCGAAAGATTTAATGTCTTGATATCTTTACCGACAACAAGTGATTGAATGGCAGCTTCAAAGTCCATTTGATATCTTCGTGATTTCCCATCGTTCATTGAATGTATAGCTGTAACTTCCGTAACTATCGTGTTATTAAGTGTAAGTGACACATTAATACTTTCACTTCTTCCCTCTGGTTCATAGATTACAAAGGCTGAATACTGTTTTATATTGCTTGGTATGGGAGTAGTTTGAGTTTGCGAAGGTTGTGCACTTATGGAGACAGTTGGAATAACCGTTGGAACTGCTATTGTAGGCGTTAATTGTGTAGAAGAAGGTATTGGAACATCAAACACAATAAACTATTTTTTTTGATATTCATTATTTTTTTATACTATTTTTAATTGCGTCTATTATCCTCCATACTACTAATATGAGGTACAAACATAAAAGAATAATCCAATATATTTTTATAAAAACAAACGTGTTTAGATAACTGCCAATGTCCAGCGCATGAATAAACACAAAAAACATCATTGGATAGGATAAATAATGTATATTTATCCATTTTTTATATGAAATATTTTGACGTAAAAAAGTGCTCGTAATCCAAACAAGGAGAACTAATAAAATTGCAAAGCGCCCTAAAGTAATATGAGTTGCAAAAGAGGATGATAAGTCTGGCACATATAAGAAGGTTAATTTTTCAGCATATGAAAACATTTCAAGAATAGGGTGAATAAGAACAAAAAACATCCCCCATACACCTAGAAAAATATGAAGTTTTATAAAGACTGCTGGATTTGCACTTATACGCTTTGCAAAGGGTTTTATTCCTAATATAAACTCCCAAAATAATAAGATCGCTCCAATAAAACCAGCAATATTTGCAAATGCATAAGTAAAGTTCCCTAAAATCTTTATTTGAGTAAACAAATAAAGAAAGGGAAGTATAGAAATAACGATTGCAGAAATAGTTTCGATCATATGTATCTCATTCAATTATCGAGCGGATCCACTTGCATTTGCACCTGCCCCGCCCATACGGAATTGAGGATTTAACTGAACATTTTGGGCACTTACACTTCCATCCGTATTTGTGGTTCCAAAAATTCCAACCTTTTCTCCTACTTTTAACTCAACTTTTTCTACTGATGCAGTTTTATTATAAATTGTCTTGTCATTCAATAAAACAATTCGCGAACTCCCATCAGTTAATTTTACAGTAAGTGAGTCTGTATCTATGTTGATTATTTCGCCTGATATTGGTTGCCCATTTCCTACTCTGCGAGTACTCGTATTCGTTCCCATTCTTCCTACACCTTGTTGATTAGACATAAAATTACGACCTCCCATTGATTGTTTACTCAGTTGATATTGCATTCCCCCATAAAATGACCCTGCTCCAACTCCGATTACTATTAAAAGTGTTACTACTGGTTTCATATGATAATTATTTAAAATTAATAATAAATTTATATAATGTTATTCGTATCTCAACGCTTCAATAGGCTGTAATCTTGATGCTTTCTGTGCGGGATACCATCCAAACAAAACTCCAATTATGCCAGATACTCCCATAGCAAGAAGAATTGCTGGCCAAGATATGGTAAATGGCAAACTCATTGTACTTGACAGTACAAATGAGATAAGAATTCCAAGAATCATACCAATAATCCCACCGGTAAAGGTAAGAATGATTGCTTCAAATAAAAATTGTAATATAACAACTCTTTGTTTTGCTCCCAGTGCTTTTCTCAGTCCAATCTCTCTTGTTCGCTCTGTTACAGTCACTAACATGATATTCATAATACCTATTCCTCCCACAAGTAAAGATATTCCTGCGATTCCGCTTAATAATGTAGTAAACGTTCCCGTCACACTTGAAGCGGTATTCAATATATCGGTTTGTGACATAATAGAAAAATCTGCTTGAGTTGGGTCACTAAATTTATGACGTGCTAAAAGAAGATATCCCACTTCATTTTGTGCTTGGGTCATAACCTCTTGTGACTTTGCTTCAATAGAAATTGAACTTAAATTAGAAGCTCCAAAGAGTTGTTTTTGTGCAGTACTAAGTGGGACATAAATTATATCATCTTGATTATTAAAACCACTTCCACCTTTAGAAGTAGTGACACCAATTATTTTTAGTGATTGAACCCCAATGCGAATCGTTTTCCCAACAGGATTAGCTCCTTCTCCAAATAGATCGGTAACAACTTGTGGTCCAACAACAGCAACCTTACTCATAGCATCCACATCTCTTGTTGATATAAATACACCAGACGAAAGAGTGATTTTACGAATTTCTGCATATGTAGGATATACACCATAGATTTGTGTATTAGTATTATTTCGTCCTACAATTACTTGGGCTCTTTTTGAATACTCTGGCGAGATTGTTTTGACAGAGGTGATGGTCGGAGATGATTGAATCGCTTTTGCATCATCTAAGGTTAACGTTGTTCCACCTCCCTGCGCACCCCTGACTGCACCATTCGACTGACCGCCAGGCTGAACTGTGAGCAAATTAGAACCAAGTGACTGTATTTGATTTTCAACCATTTTTTGACTCGCCTGTCCAAGTGAGATAAGAGCTATAACACTTCCTATACCAATAACTATGCCCAAAATTGCAAGACCCGTCCTCATTTTGTTAATGGTAAGGGTACTAAAACATTCTATTATTAGTTCTCCAAAATCCATAATTATTTATTATTTTTGATAATTTGCTTTTTTCCTTTTTTTGTTTATTTCATCCTCAATTATGACGCCATCTTTTACATGAATAATACGACTTGCATGTGCAGCAATATCTGGTTCATGTGTAATCATAATTATTGTGTGTCCTTCTTCGTGCAATTTTCTAAACAGACTCATGACTTCTTCCGCCTGAGCAGATGCAATATTTCCTGTTGGCTCATCTGCGAGAAGAATCGCAGGATTCATAACGAGACCTCTTGCAATTGCAACACGCTGTTGTTGACCACCAGACAACTGATTTGAAGTGTGGTACATTCTATCTTTAAGTCCTACCATTTCTAGATATTTTTTGGCTTTCTCTAGTCGTTCTTCTTTTGAAACTCCAGCATATACCATAGGTAACATAACATTTTTCAACGCTGTTGTTCGAGGAAGAAGGTTAAACGCTTGGAAAATAAAGCCAATTTTACGATTCCTAATATCGGCGAGCTCATCTTGACTCAATTTTGAAACAGATTCCCCATCCAAAATATACTCTCCGCTCGTTGCTAAATCGAGTGCTCCAAGAATATGCATGAGTGTTGATTTTCCACTCCCTGAAGGACCCATGATAGCGGTAAATTCCCCTTTTTGTATATCAAAAGATACATGAGACAACGCCACAGTCTCAACCATTTCAGTTTTATAAATTTTAGATATATCTTTTAATTGGATCATAGTGGCTATCGTCTTAATGTGCTAATCTTGCCGCTGCTCCCCCAGTTCGCGCGCCACCGAAGGAACTAAATGGCGAAGTTGTGGTGGTTGTACTTGTTGCCGCTTTAATTGTGGCAGTAACAATTGTGTCTCCTTCAGATAATCCAGAAATAATTTCTGTTTGAGTATCTGAAGCAAGACCAGTCTCTACTGTTACTTGTGAAGCTTGATTATTTTTCATTACTTGTACATAATATGTACCATCAGTATTTTGTTGGATGCTACTTGTTGGGACCATTAAAACATCATTTTTTCTTGTAGTAATAATATTTGCAGATACCGCCATATTGGGAAGGATGGTTGTTGTGTCCGTATCAAGTTTTATAACTGTTGGATAGGTTGTAACTCCTGATGAAACTGATCCAACCGTATCAATACTTACCACTTTCCCTGTAAAGGTTTTGTCGGGATATGCGTCAAGTGTGACTGTTGCCTTATCCCCAATTGTTATTTTTGGTACATCGATCTCTGTCAGACTTATCGATACAATTGGCGTTGCATCTGTTTTAACATTGGCAATTTTAGTATTGCTTACATTACTAGTTTGAGAGGATGCATTTGAGTTGATTACTGAACCAATTTGAAGAGCGAGACCAGATACAGTTCCCGAAATTGGAGCATATACTGTTGATGAGGATTTTTGGTAAGCTGACCAAGCAGAATTAAGTGCTGTTTGTGCCTGATACACTACATTTTGTTGTAATTTATATTTTGCTTCTGCTGCAAGCCAGTTATCATTCGCAATATGAAACTCTGGGAGAGATCGATTAATATTGTTTGGAGTTCCATCTTCATTTTGATACGTTCCATTTTGTGCAACCTTCATAAAAGTATCCCAGTTGGTAAACATAGAGGATTGCATCGAATACATATTTGCTTGAGCACTGTCGACATTATTTTTTGCACTTTGGTAGCTCGATAATGCTTGTGATGCTGTTTGCTTTCCATCTAAATCAAGATCGATTTCCATAATCTTATCTCCACTTTTTACTTTATCTCCATCTTTTACATATAATTTTGAAACAACGCCGGTAGCCTGTGTAGTTATGTTTGTATTATTAGCAGAAGAAACAGTTCCGGACCCTGTCACTGCAACGACAAGCATTCCTTTTTCAACAGTCCCTGTTTGATATTGAGTAGCAGTTGTTTTTGTTCCAAATAGTGAATATGAGACCCCCCCAATAATTCCTATGAAAACTAATACAATGAGGATTCTTATCCATAGCGTTTTTGTAATAAACCACTCTTTTCCCTTTTTAAAAATATTCATATACTCTCAATACTAACTGTTAATTCTGAAAATTACCTTAAGCCAAGGGAAGTCTAACTATTACCGTTGTTCCATTGTCTACTTTACTTTCAATGTAGATGTTCCCTTTATGGAACTCAACTATTTTTTTTGCAATTGGTAGCCCAAGTCCATATCCTCCTACCCCCGTTCTACTACGAGCGCTGTCTGAACGAAAGAATCGATCAAATACATGGGGAATATCAACCTCACCAATTCCAATCCCTTTGTCCATAATCCTAAATTCGATACCATATTTGACTAATCTTCCCATTATTGAGATAGATTTACCTTCAGGGCTGTATTTAATTGCGTTATCTAATAGAATGGTAAATAGTTCAATTAGTTTTTCTTCGTTTCCATTTATTTTTTTATCAGGAAGAGAAATGATGTGTACTTTAATTTTTTTCGCATCTGAACTGTATTTAACTTGACTATACGCTTTTGTAATTATAGCTTTTGGTGATATTTGTGTAAACGAATGTTGAGAATTACTTGACTGGTTTTCAGAAAGAGTAAGAAGTGATTCAGAGAGGGACTGTAATCTATTCACTTCTTGGATATTATCTAATAATACCTGCTTTGCTTCGCCTAATGTCAATTTTGGATCTCTCACATACACCTCAAGTGAGCTCTTCATAGCAGTAAGTGGTGTTTTCAACTCATGAGATGCATCTGAGACAAAACGATGTTGCTCTTCCATCATTTCTTGGATTGGTTCTAATGTTTTACCAGCTAGAAAATAGGAAAGTCCCCCCATTACAATAAAGATAATTCCATTAACACCGAGGAAATTGAGTATTATATGTTGCTTTGCTTCATCAACCATATCGCGATCAATAAGAATCGGTGGTGGTGGAAGACCTGCATCATCAAATCTTCTTTCAATTCTCAAACGTTGAAGTTGGGTAAAGCGGTCTATCTCAGCTGTCATTCCTCGATATATTACAATACTAAAAGAAATGCTCACGCTCATGAGGATTACAAGATACCATGCTGTTAATTTTCGCCTTGCAGAAATAAACATATAACTACTCGTCGCCCCCTAATTTATAGCCAAATCCACGTACGGTTTTAATTAATTGCTTTTTATCTGGAAAACAACTATCTATTTTGTCTCTTAATTTTTTAATATATACCTCAATCGTATTGGGAAGGATATCTGCATCAAAATTCCACACATGTTGAATAATTTGATCTTTAGTAACTATCTGATTTTGTTTTGATAAGAGAAATTCAAGTAGTGAGAATTCTTTGCTTGTTAGGGAGATCAACTTCCCTCCTCTTTTTACTTCAAAACGACTCACATCCATGGTTAAATCGTCAATTGAAATATGTGTTTGCACAACTGTTCCTTTTCTTCTCAGTAACGCTCGAATTCTAGCCAAAAGTTCATCAAATGAAAATGGTTTGGTAAGATAATCATCTGCACCACTATTGAGACCTTCTACTTTCTCACTTGTTTGACTCTTTGCGGTTAAGAGAAGTATGGGGATATGAATTTTATTTTTTCTGAGTTCTTTACAGATTGAAATACCGTCCATACCGGGTAGCATGAGATCAAGGATGATAAGGTCATAATCCTCCGTTGATGCAAGATCATATCCTTCTCCGCCTGTATATGCAATATCTACGGCAAAACGTTCTTGTTCCAGACCTTTTTGGAGAGAGTGAGCGATACGGTGTTCATCTTCGACAATAAGTATTCTCATACTTCTCATTATATGTAATTAACTGAATTCTTGCTGAAAGAAACAACTGCAATAGAAAAAATAGTGTTTCTGTTTTAACAATTCGAAGCGGTATGCCATCTCACGTGACATTTATGCCAGGGAGACTTTGAGGAAGGTTGGAAAAACGAAGCATAAGACGTCACTGGGTGGCATATGCGAGAATTATATAGACATTCCTAAACCTTTATTATCATATTCTCTTTATTCTTTTTCTGTAGAACATAACAAGGTCCGACTAAAAGCAAAGTGACCGGGGTCAATTTACCGTTTTTATCGAACATTTGTGACATTCCTAATTTGTGGCCTAAAATGTATTTCATG
>JAPLYR010000003.1:0-2587 GCA_026395455.1 Candidatus Roizmanbacteria bacterium
GACTATCCAGATGTAGAGGGAAGAAAAGAAATTCTTAAAATTCATGCAATAGGAAAGCCATTTGCAGCTGATGTTAACTGGGATAGAGTTGCAAAAAGAACAGTTGGTTTTTCAGGAGCAGATCTTGAGAATATGTTAAATGAAGCGGCAATTACAGCAGCTCGAAATGTACAAACAGAGATTTCTTTTGACGTGATTGAAGATGCAGCGATGAAGGTTAAAATGGGTCCAACAAAAAAAAGAATGCAGACTGAAGGAGATAAAAATCTTACTGCATATCACGAAGCCGGACATGCCATCCTTACTCATTTCCAAACTGAAACAGACCCTGTACATAGAATATCCATTGTGTCACGTGGTATGGCCCTTGGTTACACTCTTATTCCACCTCAAAAAGATAAGATTCATGAAACAAAAAAGCATTTATTACAACGACTTGCAGTTATGATGGGTGGTCGCGCAGCTGAAGAAGTTGTGTTTGATGAAATGACAACTGGAGCTTCCAATGACTTTGAACAAGCAACAAACATTGCACGCGCAATGGTTATTGATTTTGGTATGAGTGATTTGGGTCCAGTAAGTTATGGTAATGATGAAAAATCATATTACGGGCAATCACAAATTTCACAAGAAATGATGGCGAAAATTGACGTTGAAATACGAAAAATACTTGAGCTTGCATATAAACAGGCAGTGGTTATGCTTAAAGAAAAACGCGAACTACTTGATAAAGTTGCAAGTGAACTTATGGTAAAAGAAAGTCTCGATCAAGACGAATTTGAGGCTATTGTCGGAGCAAAAACGCAAAAAGCATAATACAACGTTTTAACTTTTCCAACGAAAATATATGAATAATACTCTTCTTATTGTTGATGGAAATGGTCTCATGCACAGGGCATATCATGCCCTTCCACCCTTTAAAACTGCAAAGGGTATTCCAACTCAAGTTGTCTATGGATTTTTTTCTATTTTATACAAATCGATTGCTGATTTTCAGCCAACCCATGTTCTCGTTTGCTTTGACACTCCTGCTCCCACTTTTCGAAATAAACTTCACAAAGAATACCAGTCTCAAAGGCCAAAAATAGCTGATGACTTTATTCAGCAAATCCCTATGGTAAAAATGTCACTAGATGCTGGCAAAATAGTGCACGTAGAACTAGATGGCTATGAGGGTGACGATGTTATTGGTACCGCTACAAAACAGGCAGAAGAGATGGGATTTTCAGTTTTGATTCTTACCGGTGACAAAGATATGATGCAACTTGTAAATGACCACGTATCTACCGTTACTCCAGATATTGGGTTTTCTAAAACAAAAGTATATACCGCGGCTGCAGTTGTGGAAAAAATGGGAGTTCCTCCAAATAAAATTGTCGACTATAAAGCTCTCGCAGGAGATCCTTCAGTTAATTACAAAGGTGCAAATGGGATTGGACCAAAAACGGCCCAAAAATTACTTGCAGAATTTGGAACTCTTGAAGGAATACTGAACAACGTTGATAAATTACCAGATGGACGAATAAAAGAAAGTATTCGAAATAATATTGAAGATATAAAAATCGGAAAACAATTAGCGACAATTGTAACATCAGCTCCAGTTGAGATACCGCTTAAGCATACTAAATGGATTGGTTTTATAGAACCTCTAAGGACAAAGTTATTAGAGTTTGAAATGTACTCACTCATTGCACGTTTATATCCTAAACAAAAAAAGAGTGTAGAAACAAAAAAGAAAAAGGAAGAAAAAAGTAACTTAGATCAAATTAGTATGTTCTAACTATGTCAATTACCCCTGATTTAAAACACAATATTATATTAACAATATATCTGACTATTGCTGATAATTTTATTGCAATTGTCTATGCACTGGGAATTGGGATTTCAGCGCTCATGGCGATTCGCAAACCATCTCGATACGCTGTGTTTATGTTGTTGGGATTTATCCTCCTTTTATTTGGATTTGAATACAATAAACATATATTGGAAGGATTAAAAGAACAAACAATTAATGCACTTATTACCGTTCAAGAACATAATACAGTGCGCAGACTTATCAATATTGCTCTCGTTAAAGCTGTTCCCTTGCTTCTTCCCCTTGGCGGCTGGACACTCGTATTTCTTGGAGCATATCTATTCAAAAAAGAGAAAAAAACAAAGACCTTACATAAGTAAATAGATGGTCTATTCTCCTATTGCAACACGTAAAAATGGTATAATTACATTAGAGCTCTTTTAAAAGATAGTAATTACTAATAATATTGCGCGTGTGGCCTGAAGCATAGCTTATGGGACTTGTCCTCTGGAAGGACTTGTCCTGAGCTTGCCGAAGGATACGAGGAGAGGGCGACCCGCCACGGCGGGTCAATCGAAATAATCTGCGGAAACCCTCAGACGACTAGTTGTTCGGCTTAAGACGTATCTAAAAAGGATACGTTACACAACTCTATCTTCATTACAGAGCTTGTTCAAACGTTTTTACGTGAGAACTTTATCATTTTATTATTATATTTCTATGTGTGGAATATTTGGAATTATTAATGATGAAAAAAAACAAGCAGCACAGATCGTTCTTGATGGATTAAAA
>JAPLYR010000003.1:2626-7272 GCA_026395455.1 Candidatus Roizmanbacteria bacterium
GATGGATTAAAAAAACTGGAATATCGTGGTTATGATTCTTGGGGAATTGCTCTAAAAACAAGCGATTCAAACGAAATCTTGTTAGACAAACATATCGGAAAAATCGGGAATGCTGTAACAAATCTCCCAACTGGTGGAACAATTGCAATTGGTCATACTCGTTGGGCAACACATGGAGGTGTAACCGACGCAAATGCACATCCTCATTTGGACTGTACAAAGAATATTGCTGTTATTCATAATGGAATTGTTGAAAACTATCAGGAATTACAGTCAGAACTCAGACATAAAAAACATCAATTTATTTCTGAAACAGATACAGAAGTCATCGCTCACTTAATCGAAGAAGAGGCAAAAACAAAACCACTTTTTTTAGCAACACTTACTGCCTTTAAAAAACTCGTAGGGTCCAACGCCATAGTTGTACTTGATGGAAAAACAGGAGAGGTTGTTGTTTGTAGAAATGGATCCCCTGTAGTTCTTGGAGTGACAAAAGAAACAACATACATTGCATCTGACGCAACGGCTTTGTTAGACAAAACAAACACAGTGTACTTCATGGACGACAATGAAGCGGCATACATTAATAAGTCATATATTGAGCTCTTTTCTATCGATACAGAAAAAGCAAAAAAACTAGTACTTCAAAAAATAGATTGGAAAGCACAAGCTGCTGAAAAGGGAGGATTTGCACACTTTGCTCTCAAGGAAATCTCAGAGCAGTCAACAACCATTCCACATGTATTATTAAAAAGAAATAAAGATCTTAATAAAGTGGTCGAACTTATCAAAGAAGGGTATAAGCCAATTATGATTGCATGTGGAAGCGCATCATACTGTGGACTTGCTGCTCAATATGTATTTGCAGATCTTGGTATCGATTCTACCAATTATGGTGGATATGAATATGCCCCATTTGCTCGCCTTGCAACAAATAAGACGCTTGTATTTGCCATTTCTCAAAGCGGTGAAACCGCAGACACAATACTCGCAGTAAAAGAAGCAAAAAAAAGAGGAGCAAAAATAGTTGGAGTTATTAATGCGCAAGGTTCAACGTTGGAGCGACTTTCAGATTATTTGCTCCCAGTTGAGGCGGGACCTGAAATTGCGGTTGTGTCAACAAAAGCATTCACAGCTCAACTAGCAACATTCTTTGCACTCCATAGTGTCATAAAAAATGATGATCCAAGCTCATTTATTAATGAATTTTCTAACTGGATTCAAAGCAAAGAGTTGCATAATACCATTTTGGACTGTGCAAAACATCTGTTAAAGAGTGAACATATATATCTCATTGGTAAGCATATTAATTATCCGAGCGCACTTGAATTTGCATTGAAACTAAAAGAGACAAGTTACATTCATGCAGAGAGTTTTGCGTCAGGTGAGTTAAAACATGGTGTAATATCGCTCATTCAACCAGGGACACCGTGTATTGTCCTTACTGCACATGACGATATTTATAAAGAAGTTATTTCCTCAGCAATTGAATTGAAAAGTAGAGGAGGGATGATTATTGGAGTGGGTCCAGATACCAATCAAGCTTTTGATTTTCACATTAAAACACGTGCAAGTGGAAATCTATATTCCATTTTTTACAACGTCGTTGTCGGACAACTTCTTGGTTACTTTGTAGGGGTTGGACGAGGAGCTGATCCTGATAAACCAAGAAACCTTGCAAAATCAGTGACGGTAAAATAATGTAATTGGGTATACTAAAGGTATGAAGAGGGGTGCATTTTTGATATTTGTTTTATTGGTATTATTACTGTTTGGAACGGGAGTCTATTTCCTTAAAACAGATACTAGAACTATTCAATTACCCTCTTTCAGTTTCCCGACGAACACCCCTATTCCTACACCTAAAACTGCTTCAGAATCTGCAGAACTTGCAACAGTTCTTCGTGTGGTAGATGGAGATACTATTGAGTTAACTGATGGAAGAAAAGTTCGCTATATTGGCGTTGATACTCCAGAACTTCACCATCCAACCAAAGGAGTTCAATGTTTTGGAAAAGAAGCGATGGAAAAAAATAAAGAATTGGTTGAAGGGAAAATAATTAAGATGAAGAAAGATGTTTCGGAAACTGACAGATATAAAAGATTACTTCGTTACATTTGGGTTCCTTCGGCAAGCTCAGGACAAGAAATTTTTATAAATGAATATCTTGCAAAAGAAGGCTTTGCGCTTCAAGCCACCTTCCCTCCCGACGTCAAGTATGTTGAACTGTTTCGAACTGCAGCTGAAGAAGCAAGACTTAATAATAAAGGGCTATGGAAATCTTGTAAGTAAGTGGGAAATTGCTGGATGGAACAGATGGCACGAGTAAAGGGCACCCGGCAGCGCGCACAAAACTTCATGCCAGCAGGCATCTTGAAGGTTTTGGAGCACTGACGGGGGAAATTACGAGTGACAGAATCTGGAGTATTGTATATCCATCTTACCCATTATTCCTCTTCACCAATCTATACTGAGGAACAATTTCTTTTATCTCTCCATTTTCCCCTTCAATGATATTTGTTCCTGCAACTCTTTGATATTCTTCCAAATATCCAGATAGCATTTCCTTTGCATCCTTTATTTCAGATTTATATTCTTCCATTTTTGCGACAACCGCCTCCATTGCCTGTGTTTTCATAACTTTTTGTTTTATCTCTGTTTTCTTTTTTTGAAGATCTTTACTTTGTACGTCTAGTTCATGATATCCTGCATCCCCTTCAACCGCATCTCGTAACATGCCACTTTGAATCTTAAGATTGTCTCTCATCTTTTTCATATCCCCTTCGTATCGATTGATAAGAGTTGTCAGCTCGACTATTGTCATTGAACCTCGTGGCGCCTCTACAAGTTCTGCATCCTGGACTTCACTATCGTTGGTTGAGTTGGTTGTGTTATTATCCATAAGGATTAAATATAACACACAAAACTCGCACCGTGTATTGCAAAACATTCGACTTTATACGTTACATGATTCACGGTATAATGGAGATATGTTTAGACCAAAAATTGGATTAGCTCTTGGCGGCGGAGGACCTAGAGGATTAGCACACATTGGAGTAATCAAAGTTCTTGAAAAAAATAATATACCAATTGATTTTATAGCAGGAACGAGTGCAGGAGCTATGGTTGGAGGTATGTATGCCCACTCAAAAAACATAGTGTCACTTGAGGAACATTTCATCAATAAAAACTGGTTTCAAATGCTCTCCTATTTTGCAGACCCTTCCCTGAAAGGTGGATTTATTCAAGGAAGTAAAATGGAAGAGTTCCTTCAGGAATATTTACAATCAACTACATTTGATAAATTATCTATCCCCTTTCATGCGACAGCAGTTGACCTACAAACAGGAAAAATGAACATATTACATGAGGGACTTGTGAGTACTTCAATTCGAGCAAGCTGCGCTATACCGATGTTATTCAAACCAGTAGAAGTAGATAAACATCTCTATGTTGATGGTGGACTTATTAGTTCTGTTCCAGTCCAAACAGTAAAGAAAATGGGAGCAGATATTGTTATTGCAGTACAGCTGAATAAATATTACGAACCCAATCAGGACTTAATGACACTCAACATATTGGAAATTGGAGAGTTAGCGCTCAGTATTGTTGAAAGAAGAATTGCAGAAGATGAAGTGTCTGTTGCTGACTTTATTATTCATCCAAAAGTTGCACAAGTAAGATGGGACAATCTCATTCAGAGAGACAAACGTGAAAATGGAATACTGCTTGGAGAAAATGCCGCAAATGAATCAATTAATCAAATAAAAATGAAGGTTGGAGAAAATAAAGTTTCACACACAATTCATCAATGGATCAAGAGAATTAAAAAGCTATTCTAACTGCTTGTGCACTTTTTTTTGAAGACCTGTTGAATATTGAAAAGCTTTTTTAGGTCTATTCACAATGTCTTGGGGAAGTCCTCTTATCTCTCCCCACTTTCGCATAAAATATTTTTCTATGCCATTCGTAAGTTTTAGCTCAGCGGGAACAGTTAGGGAAAAATCTACAAAATCCTGTTCAAGATAGGGGTTAAGAAGTGTTACCCCAAAATGTCTTGCCATTGCACTGTCTCGTTTTTTATCTGTTTCAAGAAGAATTAAATCTTTTTTAATTTCGTCTGCAAGTACCTCTCCACTCATTCCTTTGTATTTGTGATATCCTGCAAAAAGAATATCTGGACCTTGCCCCGTAACAATTCCCTTGATTCCTTTTGCTTGAGCACGTTTGAAAATAAGATAGTAGCCTACTGCAAGTGATTGTTGCATTTCCGTTGCTTCTATCTCATTCTCGTCTAATAACTTTTTTACGATGGGAAGCGATTCATGTATTTCTTGTTCGCTAAGATACACCCATTCATAAGGCGTCTTAAAATGAGTAGTGACCATATCGACAAATGGTTTATCTTTGCTCAAGTCTGTCCCCATCGAGAGAATAAGTGTTTCTTTAAAATGCTCTAGAACGTATGAAGTGACAACTGAAGAATCAATCCCTCCAGACAATAACACGCCACATTGAGGGAACAACGCTCTATAACGAATGCAGTTATTTGATACAATAGAGTCGGCTTGTTTGATATAGTCATCCAAATTCATACGTGTCTCTATTATATCCTATGCTCTATTATCCCGCCAATTTCCCAAAA
>JAPLYR010000102.1 GCA_026395455.1 Candidatus Roizmanbacteria bacterium
AATATGTTAAAATATTAACAATGATTACCATCGGCGAGCTTGTAAACCAATATCTTCGTAACCACCCCTTTATCGAACAAGCCATTGAAGAAGAGCTTATTAATTATTCTTCTCTTGCTCGACAAATCAAACCAGATATTGAAAAAGAGCTAATGAAACGCATTGAAGTTTCAGCTGTTGGCATGTCACTACGCCGAGCTGCAAAACAAATTAAAAAAAGAAAAAATACATATCCGGTCATTCGCCCAGAAGAGCTTATCGTGCGTTCTGGAATAGTGGAATATACATTTGAAAAATCAGACACAATATCTGCATGTGTTGCTTCATTTCTTCATGCAACTGCACAAGGAAAGAAATATTTTTCAGTTGTCACTGAAGGTGTTTTTGAAGTGGCAGTTATTATGAGTGCACAATATGAGGAACAGGCAAAAGAACTATTTAAGAAAGAAAAAATAACAGCACGCCAGGAGAATATTTCCGCAGTTACATTGCGACTTCCCACAAATAATGTGGTGGTACCTGGGGTGTATTACCGTTTCCTTCAGAAGTTGGCATGGGAAAATATCAACATTGTAGATATTGTTTCCACTCTTACAGAATTTACTATTCTTCTCTCAGAAGAAGAAGTTGATAGAGCCTTTAAGCTATTGAAAGAATAATATAGGGGACTTTGCCGCCTGGTGTTGTTACCTCAACTTTATCTCCCACCTTTTTTCCAAGAAGTGTTGAGCCAATAGGGGAAGTTGTAGAGAGTTTGCCATTCATTGGGTCACTTTCAAACTCTCCGACGATTGAAATACTTTTTTTTACTCCATTTACATCTACCTCAACTTTTTTTCCCAGTGAAATGACAGTGTCCGAAGTGGCAGTTGTAACAATTTCTGCATTGCTCAGAATATACTGCACTTCAAGTATTCGTCCATCAAGTTCGCCCAGCTCTTCTCGTGCAGATTGGTATCCGCTATTCTCTTTTAGGTCACCCATAGAGCGAGCCTTTTGCAATCGGTCCACCGTGCTGGGTCGTTTCACTGTCTGTAATTCTTTTAGCTCCTCTTTTAGATTGTTATATCCATCTTGAGTTAATTGTATGTTTTTCATTTTGAAATTATAGGATTTGTAATTTGATAAGATCAGCTTCCAGTTGTTTTACATTTTCAAATTGGATACTTTTCATTCCAAATGAGGATGCGGCGTCACAATTTGCTTTTGTATCATCAATAAAAATACACTCATCAGGTTTTGCATCGATAATTGCAAGTGCCTTCTTAAAAAACTGAGTTGATGGTTTTATTTCTCGTAGCAGATAGGAGGGAATAACTTTTGACAAATAGGGAAGGAGATCTGACCCCTCGATTCTATATTTGGTGAGGACCTTTCCTTCATTTGGGATAAGAGCGATTTTATATTTTTTTTCTAATTTTTCAAATAATTCTTTCATTCCTTGATTGGGAGTAACATCTTGAATAAATGCCTCATTAAATTCATCAACACTTAAGTCAAGCTTATGTTTTTTGAGATATCTTCCAATAAATTGTTCGTGAGAAAGTTCACCCAGCATATAATGTGTATAGTCTTTTTCAGAGTAAACTCCTTCAAGTTCTTTTGGATCAAAATGACGAGTCCCAATCATGTATCCTTCGGGATTAATAAACGCAAACTTGATGACAACACCACCCACATCACACAAAATCCATTTTATATTTTTCATACTCATTTAAATTATTTATTTACAACATTAATTGGTTTGCCTTCTGCGATAGCTACAATATTACCAACCCATATTTCCATTAATCGCTCTAGGGCTTCCTTTGTAAACCAGCCGAATCCCTTTATACCAACTGCATTTTCTAACCCAACGAGTGGACCGGTTTCAAGATTTTCTGCTTCATAAGCATAGCCATATACCTTACCTGACTTGATGACATCTGCCATATCTTTTTCATTTATGATTTCACGATTTGCGGTATTGACGACTATAACTCCATTTTTCATTTTCGCTAATTCATCTTTACCGATCATTCCGTCATTTTCAACAAGATGAGTAGTATGGATTGCGATTGCGTCAGATTGTTTTAGTACTTCGTCAAGAGACACCATCTTAACTCCCTCTACAACTTTTGGCGACTTGTTATATGCGATAACATTCATTCCAATTCCTTGTGCTAATTCTGCGACTCGACTCCCAATATTTCCGATGCCTATAATACCAAGTGTCTTTCCTGCAAGTTCAAAACCCATTCCTATTTCATATTTGCCTTTTTGTGTTCTACGGTCAGTAACAAGAATACGTTTTGCCAATGATAGAAGGAGTCCAAGTGTATGTTCTGCAACTGCTTCGCGTGAATATCCCGGGATATTTGCTACCGGAATATTTCTCTTTTTACAGTATTCCAAATCAATCCATCCAAAAGAAGTTGTGGCAAGAGCAACACCCTTTACATTTGGAAGTGTTTCTAATAATTGTGTCAATCTTGGTTTTGCCTTTTCAAATCCGCCAACATTATCTGGATCAGAGGCAAATACATCTGTATTTTTTACTAATTCTAATAGTTCTTTCATATCATATTCTTTTCGAGAGGCGGTATAAACTACTTCGCCAAGAGACATTAATTTTTTTTGTTGTTCTGACGAGAATTCTGATTTTGGGGCAAGAATAGTAATTTTCATATGATGAATATAATTAATAATTTTTTTTGTACAAAATAACACGAGGTTGATATGGTCCGTAATAGGAATCACTGTATTCAGAAATAACAAATCCATGTTTTAAATAGAGCAAAAGAGCGACGGTATTCTGTGGATGGGTTACAACTTTTATTGTCTTTTTATGTCCGTATTCTTTTATAAGCTTAAGAAGTATTTCAGTGCCAATTCTTTGTTTCTGGTGAGTTGGTGAGAGCGCTATTCCGACAATTTCTCCTTCACTTTCTTTTGTGTCTTCAAATATGTAGAAGCCTATCGGCAATGCTTCTTTCATGACAAGAAAAAGAGAAACTTTATCGTTATGAATAAGCTCACTAAATTCTTTTTCTGTAAATGCATTGTCAAAGGGTCGATTAAAGGCAAGCTTGTCAAGAGACGCTAAAAGGGGAATATCATTCTCCTGTGCCTTAACATAAACAATCGCCTGTGTCATATGTAACCATTATACCAGTAGGTCTATTTTATGGTTCCAGTAAAAGCGTTGTGGCATATTATCACTCGGTTTTTTTATACTTGAAGAAATAATCCAAAGAACTCTATTTTTTAATATTCATTAATAATCTTTCTACTACATTACTATTTGTAAAAATTACATTATTTTTTTCTTCAAAAATATCA
>JAPLYR010000132.1 GCA_026395455.1 Candidatus Roizmanbacteria bacterium
ATACTCCTATCAAAATAGCAGCATAAAAAGCCTGCAAAACACGGTATGGAAGTTCGCCGATAAAATTTATCCAATAATATGAGATTGGCTTAGTTAAATAATTCACTAATTCGCCTTGCTTTATGTCCATTTCTGCTACCTCTTGTTCTACATGTGAAGTAAGAAATAGACCTCCAATTGTCATCAGGATGTAATATGTTGATATATAATTCAACTGATCTCTCCCTCCTGACCAAAACAGAATTAACGTAAGATTATTTGACATTGGAATTAAAATCCACAAAAAGGATCTCAATCTATATTCAAGCGTTCTCTCAAAATGGAGCAAACTCATGCGAAGCCATTTCATACGGTTGATGAAGAAAAAATACCACTGATAATTTCTTCAATTTGTGGTTCCTCGATATTGAGATCAATCACAGGATAATGAGAAAGAATGTATCCTGCAACTGCGGCAACTTTATCTTTTGAAACCTCAATAACGGCATTTTGCCCTTCACTCGATATAAGCTTTCCTTGTTTTTCAAGCTCAGATCGTTCTATTTGTTTTTCAAAAACAACTGAAATTCGTTTGAGTTGGGTATGTTTTGAAACAACTGCATCAAGGCTTCCATCATACAGTATGTGACCGTGATTAATGATAATTATACGTTTACAAAGCTCTTTAACATCATCCATATAATGACTGGTAAGTAAAATCGTCGCATTATATTTTTTATTGTACTCCCGTACGAACGAACGTATTTTTTGTTGCATTACAATATCCAGTCCGATAGTCGGTTCATCTAAAAATAATATTTTAGGAGAGTGGAGTAACTGTGCGACGAGTTCACATTTCATGCGTTGCCCTAGGGACAGTTTTCTCACTTGAATTGCAAGAACGTCTTTCAAGTCCAAGAGTTCAACCAATTCATTAAGCATTGACTTAAAATGGGCTTCTGGAATATCATACATTTCTTTGTAGAGAAGATATGACTCCATTGCTGGCAAATCCCACCAGAGTTGACTTTTTTGTCCCATCACGAGTGATATTGAACGCAAGTAATCATAATCCCTATCAAAAGGTGTATATCCAAGAACTTTAATTTCACCACTCGTTGGATAGATGAGGCCAGATAAACACTTGAGTGTTGTTGTTTTGCCAGCTCCGTTTGGACCGATGAATCCAACTAATTCACCTTGTTCTATAGAAAATGAAATATCGTCAACTGCTTTTGATGTTTCGTACGTTCGTTTAAAAAATGAACGAACTGAGCCAACAAAACCAGCCTCTTTTTTGTAGATCCGAAAGTGTTTTGATAAATGCGATACCGATAGTGTTGCCATAGGTATGAGTATATTCCTATTTTAAATGTTTAGCAATAAATATAAATCACTAATAAGATAAAGAGACCCCGTTGCGATTATGTCTCCATCCTCTTTGTTTATCAATTGTATTACTTCTTTTTTTGTTTTTGCGGTTAATACGTTATTATATCCGCTCAGTTTTAGTGCGCTCCGTATTTCTTCGGTCTGTGTAGAAAGATAACCAAAATCTGGGTTATCGCTAAATATCGTCGTTGCAATTATTTTATGAGCAAAAGGAATCATGAGTCGGACCATCTTCATATATTCTTTCCCATGTTTAAAAGCAATAACGAACGTAAATTTTTTATTTGGATATATTTTTTTAACTGTTTTTAAAAGCGCCTTCATTTTTTGCACATTGTGCGCTCCATCCAGTAAAATCATACGATTATTTTGAGATAAACTATCCATTCTCCCTCTAAAACGAAGGTTTTCCGAAGTCGTCCTTACTGTTTGGATATCAACAGCGAAGTGATCTCTTGAGGCAAGATGAAAAAATGCAGTAAGAGCTAATGCGGCATTTTGAGCCTGATGAAAACCAAGGAGACCAATACATAATTTTTTATATATTTTATTTCTCCATTCAAATGTAAATAGTGTCTTTCCTTGTTTGACAGAAATATTTTTTACTGAAGTCTTTTTAACAAAATACAGTTTTGCTTTTTTATGTTGTGCTATTTTTTTAAGCTCTTTTTCAACTGAAGATGTTTGATGAATGGAAATCATATCCCCTTTTTCTGGGCAGATCATCCCCTTATGGTGCGCGATTTTAGCAAGTGTATTTCCTAAAGCTTTTACATGGTCAAACCCAATTTTTGAAATTATCGCGAGCTTATCTACTCGATTAACCACGTTCGTTCCATCAAACTGTCCACCCATCCCGACTTCAATAACAGCATAATCAACTTTTTCTTTTGCAAATACATAAAATACAAATGCCACCATTAACTCGAAATATGTAAGTTTTCCAAATGAGGTATCTCTCATTTTTTCCACGAACGGGACTATTTCTTCAAAATAGGCAATATATTTTTTTTCTTTAATAAATTCATTGTTAATTTCTGTTCGTTCACGTATATCAAGAAGATGGGGAGATAAATGAAGCCCAACTTTAAATCCGTGTGCTATAAGAAAACTACTTATCATGAATGATGTTGATCCTTTCCCAGAAGTACCAGCAGTATGAATGACTCTTAGTTTATTTTGAGGAGATCCAAGGAGGCGTAACAACTCTTTCGTGCGCAAAATACTCGCATCCCCTGGGGCAAGTGATAGTTTGTTGTTATAAATATATTTTTCAAGATATTTCTCAATGTCTTTAATGGTGTGAAACATACCCGTAATTATAAATTAATTAATAAAAAAAGAAGATGTAACTGGAGAAGTATATTATGTCATAAGAAGAAACAGTGTGAGCCCACTGGGACTCGAACCCAGAACCAACAGCTTAAAAGGCTGCTGCTCTACCATTGAGCTATGGACCCTATTACAGATGATAATTGTATCAACAGAGCCTCCGTAATTCAAACTAAGATCATCCTTGATTGTGTTGTTGGCTTTCTCGTATCTGTCTCATTCGTCTATCGTTTACCTTTCTTAAGGTTGAGGTTAATACTCTTTTTCGAATACGTAAAGAAATTGGTGTGATTTCC
The DNA here is from genome assembly GCA_026395455.1 of Candidatus Roizmanbacteria bacterium. Taxonomy (GTDB): domain Bacteria; phylum Patescibacteriota; class Microgenomatia; order UBA1406; family GWC2-37-13; genus JAKBEU01. The sequence goes on from JAPLYR010000132.1 coordinate 3,000, forward strand.
AATAGCTCATCATCATTAATAAAGTCAAGGCTTTGCTCTAAGGTAAGGCGTGTTGGTGGAATAACTCCAACCGATACTCCTTCTCCTGCAGATCTATTATTTGTTAATTGCTTTTCTTTTGATACATTAACCTCAATATCGTCCATCTTATTAGCAGCTCCAACAACCATTCCTTCATATACGACATCTCCATGTCCTACAAAAAGAACACCACGAGCTTGTACTTTTCCAATAGCATAGTTTGCAGCTTCTCCACCTTTTACTGATACAAGACTTCCGTTTCGCGTATCATCCATTCGAAGGCCTTTTGGAAAATATCCTAAGAAAAATGAATGAAGAATTGCTGTTCCTCTTGTTTTAGTAAGAAGTGAATTTCGAATACCTAATAGATTTTGACTTGCAATACGATACACTATGCGGTTCTGGCTACAACCCTCTTTCTTCATATCAAGCATTGAAGCTTTTCGTTTCCCCATTTCTTCGGTGATAACACCAAAAAATTGCTCTTCAACCTCGATAGTTACCTCTTCAAATGGTTCGCAAATTTCTCCGTTGATTGTCTTATAAATTACCTGTGGTTTTGAAACTTCCATTTCATATCCCCCTCGTCTCATCTCTTCAAGAAGAACTGCTAAATGCAATTCTCCACGACCGGAAACAATAAAGCCAACACCTTCAGTATCATCCTCAACTCTAAGTCCAAGATTTGTCTCTACTTCTTTGTACAGACGTTCACGAAGTTGACGGGACGTGCTAAACTTTCCTTCTTTTCCTCCAAAAGGACTTGTGTTTGGGCCAATACTAATTTTAATCGTTGGATCTTCAACGGTGATGTGAGGCATACTTTGTGGAAATCCAGGATCACAGACTGTTTGACCAATGGTAAGAATTGGAATTCCCGCAATAGTTGCAATATCTCCCGCAACTGCTTGTTCAACTTCTACTCTGTCTAATCCTGATGTAGTAAATAGTTTTGCCACTCTATTAGTCCCAATTACTTTATCGTTTTCTCCCACAACGGCAATGTTTTGGTCTTTTTTTAATGTTCCTTGAGTAATTTTTCCGATACATAATTTTCCTACATAATTATCATAGTCAAGGGTTGAAATCTGCATTTGAAGAGGTTTATCTTCATTCATTGCAACATTAGGAAATTCTTTTAGGATTGTGTCAAATAAGGGAACCAAATCTCCTGGAGTTTCTGCAGAATAGTTTTCTGGTAAGCTGTAAAATGCTTTTCCATCTCGTCCAACTGCAAATAAAGTAATGAACTCAAGTGAAGAGTCGTCCTGAGCAAGATCAAGAAATAATGTTTCAATTTCAGCAATAATTTCCTCTGGTCGTGCATCACGCTTATCAATCTTGTTGATAACAAGAACAATTTTAAGTCCAGCTTCAAGAGCCTTCTTAAGTACGAATTTTGTTTGTGGTAATGGTCCTTCTGCAGCATCTACAAGTAATATGGCACCTGATGCCATGGTGATTGTGCGTTCAACTTCTC
>JAPLYR010000100.1 GCA_026395455.1 Candidatus Roizmanbacteria bacterium
ACGTTAGAAATTGCGGTCCTCACTCTGTCTTTTGATTCATCTATAGCTTTATTAGGGAGACCAACTAAATTAAAAGTTGGGAATCCTTTATTTGCAATATCAACCTCAATTTCGATAATTACGCCATCAAGACCAATTGTGGTACCGGAGAAGATGCGTGCTAGCATTCTTCACTCTACTTATATTGTATTTTATAACACAAGGGATTATAAGCCGCAAAGTAACAGATTTGGAAGAATAGAAAAGGAAAATAATAACAATATCGCTTCTAAGTAATCCTCCATATTCTTTTGACTATTTATATTCTTCATTCTCAAAATAGATGATATACAATAATGCATATGTACTTTTCCCAGTTAGCTGCATATTTTGAACAGATAGAAGGCACGAGGTCTCGTGTTGAGATTACCAAAATCCTCGCAGAACTATTCAACAAATTAAGTGCTGAGGAAATTGGGCAAACAGTATACCTCCTTCAAGGGCGAGTCGCTCCACTTTTTGAGAAAACGGAGTTTGGTATGGCTGAAAAAACAGTTATCAAATCTATTGTTTCTTCACTTAACATCGATCGGCCTTATTTTGAAAAAGAAAATCATCGCCTAGGAGATGTGGGAAAGACAGTTGAGGAATTTAAAAAGCAATATGTTTCATTTGAAGAACGAGAAATGTCCATTAACGAAGTATTTCTTGATCTTGAGCGACTTGCAAAAGCAAGCGGAGATGGATCAAACGAAATGAAAGTTGGAATTTTAAGTGGACTTGTCAGACAACTTGATAGTAAATCGTGCAGGTATCTTGTTCGCATTCCTCAGGGGATGATGCGACTTGGCTTTTCTGATATGACGATTATTGATGCATATTCTTGGATGCTTGTTGGATCTAAACAATATCGACCAGAAATTGAAGGCGCATATCATGTGCGACCAGATTTAGGATATATTGGAAGATTAATCAAAGAAAAGGGGATAGAAGGAATAAAGAAAGTTACTCCAGAGATTTTTACTCCTATTATTATGATGAGGGCAGAACGACTTTCGTCAGGAGAGGAAATAGTCAAACAAATCGGTACATGTGCAGTAGAACCTAAATATGATGGTTTTCGGCTTCAAATTCATTATAAAAAGAAAACTGGGGAAGTGAGATTGTACTCTCGTAATCTGGAAGATGTTTCCTTCATGTATCCAGACGTTGTAATGGGAGTGCAGCAAGAAATCAATGCGGAAGATATTATATTTGAAGGAGAAGCTCTCGGTTACAATCCACAAACCCACACATTTCTCCCTTTTCAAGAAACGGTTCAACGAAAGAGAAAATATGACATTGAGGAAAAGGCAAAAGAGATTCCCCTAAAGCTTTTTGTATTTGAACTTCTTTATTGCAATGGTATTTCTTATATCAATGATTCATTTACCAAGCGCCGAGAGATACTGGAACAAGTAATCAGTAAAAAAAATATCCCAGAAAAAAACACAACCATTTTAGCTCCACATGAATTGCTTTCAGATGCAAGTATTATCGAAAAAAACTTTGATGATGCGGTTGCAGGGGGGCTGGAAGGAATTATCGCAAAGAAATTAGATGGGACATATAAACCAGGCGCCAGAGGGTGGAATTGGATCAAATTTAAAAGAAGTTATTCCTCAAAAATTCATGACACGGTTGACTGTTTAGTTATGGGATATGACGTAGGAAAAGGGAAGAGAACAGGGTTTGGTATTGGAGCATTTCTTGTGGGAGTGTATGATGAAAAAGAAGAAACATTCAAGACAGTTTCCAAAATAGGAACTGGATTGACCGATGATGAATGGCGAGAGATGAAAACACGATGTGACAAACTACAAACAAAAAAGAAACCACTCGAATATACAATTGATAAAACAATGGAAGTAGATATGTGGGTTGAACCGGGAATAGTAGTTGAGATTAAAGCAGATGAAATAACTCAGTCTCCAAGTCACACAGCTTTGTATGCACTGCGTTTCCCTCGATTAGTTCGATTTCGAGATGATAAATCAAAAACAGATGTTACGACTTTTTCCGAAATCTCCGGTTTGTATACCACACAGGAAGCTTAAACCCTTTTTTTAGCTCGATTATCGTTTTGTCATGATAGAGGAGTGTTTTCATGAATCTTTGTGGGTATTCACTGAAAAAAGAATAAGGATTTTTTCTCATTCTTCTGCTTGATGTTCCAACTATCATAATATTGTCTCTTTTTATTCTTCCGCCCACCTCTTGGATATGATAAGCAAGATCTATATCTTCGTGAACGAGCTTATCATTTAAACATACCTTATTTTTTACCTTTTCCCATATTTCTTTTGTGATAATCATGTTGGGTCCGACAAGTGTTTCTCCACCACGATGAATTGGCTTCATCATATCAAGGTAAGCACGTGCAATAAGAGAGCTTTTTATAGGAGCATCATAAAACATAATTGGTCCCGTGAGTGCATCAATATGATATCGTGCAAAATTACGGTGAACCCGTGAAATCGAATTAGGAGGGAGCTTAGTATCCGCATCACAACGGGCTATAAGATCATGTTGAGCCACATTAAAGCCTGCATTGCGAGCAGCAATCATTCCTTGTGTTGTTTCATTCACAACACGAACAAATGGATACTTCTCAACAATGGAAAGCGTTTTATCTGTTGAGTTATTATTTACCACAATAACTTCATCAGGTTGAATTTTTTGAGTCTGAATACTATCGAGACATCCTGCAATATATTTTTCCTCATTATATGCTGGGATAACTAAGGATATTTTCATACATATATTCTATCAGATGTTATAATAAGGACCGATATGAAGCCATTTTTCAGCATTATCATTCCTACTTTAAATGAGGAAAAATTTGTGGGGAGAATCCTTACAGACATAGCATCTCAAACATTTACTAATTTTGAAGTAGTGGTTGTTGATGGCTCATCAACCGATAAAACAAGAGTTGTGGCAAAATCTTTCTCTCAGTTTTACAAGGTTGGCGTGCTTAAAGTTACCAAGCGCAATGTTTCTTTTCAGCGAAATAGTGGTGCATCCAAGGTTAAAGGCTCATATCTTGTATTTTTGGATGCCGATTCTCACATCAAAAAGAACTTTCTTAATAAGCTATTTGCATTTATTCGAAAATACAAAGGATTAGTTTTTATCCCTGCAATATATTCAGAAAAAAGAGACGCACAGATGCAAATGGTATTTGATATTATCAATACCGCAATTAAAATCTCCCAAAGCTTGGCAAAACCTTTCTCCTCAGGAGGAAATATGATTGTTGAAAAAAACTTTTTTCACCTCATTGGTGGATTTGCTGAAAATGTGTTTATGTCAGAAGATCATCAACTTATACAGACTGCATATCGATTTGGCGTTCGTGCCCGTTTCCTTGAATCCATCCAAGTCGCCTTTTCATTAAGACGTATGGAAAGAGAAGGGAAGCTTAAATTGCTTTACAAAACAGTGGTAAATACTATTCACTTTGTATCAAATGGCAAGGTAGAAAAACATATCATTGAATATGAAATGGGAGGGCATCTCTACCACAAACAAAAAAATAGTCCATTCACTCTTGAAAAGGTGTTAGATATGCCAATTAAACAGATACAACTTCTTTTAAAACAGCTTTTAAGCGACTAATCTAGTTATCCACCTTCATTGTCTTTTTATCCACATTTTTAACATAGAGCAATAGAACAATATTATATTGGTATATAAAAATATAGGATATCTCATAGTAGTAATGTATTTTTCTATAGGACTTGACAGATCGTTTTGTATTTTGTACACTCACCTTATGAAGATTTCTATTCGATATAAACAGCTTCCAAAGTTGGAAACAAACAGTCTTGGAAAAGAGATGTTAGATTTCGCAAACTTTCAGTTTAAGAGCTTGGTAAAGAAGAATTTAGGAGTGCCAGTGAAGACGTTCCGATTATAAGCCAAAAAAAAAGGAGCATCACTACCGCTCGTATGTAGGGGACGACGAGTAGTAATGCTCAGTCAATACGTTATCATACCTTTATAGCCTTGTCAAGAAGGCTATCTTTTTAGTTGATATAGAGCCCCAAACCCATTACTTGATTCAAATATTTTTTTCCCTAAATTGAGGAACTTGGCTTCCTGAAGCTCTTTATATTTTTGTCGTTCTAAGGAGGAGACAATAATATAAGAAATGTCATACTTCTGAATAAGTCTTTTCGTCATATCTAAATCCTTCGACTCATAGAGAGTATTCACATCAGGAATACGCTTTCCTACAGCATCTGCACTCCCTCTCCAAAGCCATTCATGCACCCACCATCCCGCAACGGTTGGGAGACCCGTGTAGGCGCTTACATGATTAAAATCGGTGTATGAATCACCTTGTGCTTCCAAGATAACTGGTTGGCCTGTAATATGTTTATTTAAATAGGTAATTATTTCCTGAGTGTCTGTATTCTGTGCTGAAAGCCATCGAGCACCGTTCAGTTGCGGGGTTTTATCTAGCATTCCATAATAAGATGGAGCTGCATAGAACATATAAATTCCAACAAAAAGGAAAGGAATTAACCAGATCACTTTTTTTATTATCTTATAACGAGAGGTTGTGCGAGATATGACAAAGAAAGTATAAGTGGAGGCAATACTCATCATCATAAAAGCCTGATAGCCCATTTTAAACATTGTGTTGGCGCGAAAATGAGTGGGATAAATATCTTTTATATAAAAAAATTCTGGGATAAGAATAAGAAATATTCCAAAGGCAAACAGAATAAAAATATAGTCATCAGTTAGATGTTCTTTATACTGTTCAGCTGCCTTTCCCCATATGAAGAGAATAAAAGAGATAAAGAAAAATCCCCATAAAACAAAAAGCATCCACAACTCATCTGGTTGACAATTTCCCCTTTCAAATATAAATGGTCCGATTTTCCCAATACCCGTCAAGAATGAAGGACTACAATTCATTCCAATTGCAGTGACAAATGGCTTAAAGTGAATTGAGAATGGAAGGGAAAAGGCAAAAAAGGAAACAAAAAGGACTGCTAAATGTGTGACGAATGTTTTAGAAAAATGAAACATTGTAAATAAGAAGACCATTGTTAATAGAAGATAAATAGGTCCATCAAATGCATTGGTCATGTAATGAATTGCACACATAAAACCAATAATGGTGGTAAAAATGTAAGGATTTATGTGAACTGAATGTTTTTTATCATTTTTATGAGTAAAAAAGACAAATAAGATTGCTAAAGTCAAAAGAACAAAAAGGATATCAAAAACGTGTCCATGGAGGTCGGCTACAACATATGAATATGAGGGAAACTCATGGATAGTAAATGGAATAAATCGAGTTGCATTTGGATACCAATATTTTATTGGATTGTATCCTGAGAGGATTTCCCAAAAAGGTATTGGTTTTTCTGCAGGGTATCCGGAGGTAAATAAATAAATGGTATGCAAGTTTCCTCCAAAATTGAGAATCCATGATCCAAGAAGACCAAATATAACTGCAAGTTTTACCTTTTTGCCAAATGAAAAAACAATTTGTGTGACGAGAGAAAATGTTGTTGCCATTGATTGGGCAAAAATAGTTGCAAGAAGAAGATTATATCCAACCTCTGCAGGAACACCACTCAGTCTTATTTGAATAGCGCCAGCTAAATGACCAAAATAGTAATAATTAATGGGAAGTTTTGAATACCACATGTCAAGTGGTGGAAAGTATGTAGTCCGCAAAATTGATTGCATAAAACCAAAATCCATAAATTTTTCTAAGCCATGAATGGAGGGTTCTTGACCTCGAACATAGGTCCAAAAGAAAAGACATACAAGGAAGAATAGTTCTTCAAAAATAATAATCTTCCATGGAGTTTTTTTTTTTTTTTTCTTATGTATAACAATTCCAACGATTAATGCAATACAGAGGAGTATAACGAGCGTGGTTAGGGTGAATGGTGCAATATGAAGATTTCCCAGAAGGAATACTCCATAACTGAGAAGAAGAATCCCAATTGTTTTAGAAAATGCGTATCCTTGGTCAAAGAAAGATGAAAATATTTTTTTTGTAATTCCAAAAAAAACAATTCCTATACACAAAAGAGCAAAATACCACTGCAATGTTAAATATATCCATTCCATAGTAGTCCATTATATAGGAAATGATATATATGATGTGAGTGGTAGATGAGTTTCAAGACTAAAAAAGCATGAAAACCATTTTGTATTATTCTTCCACCACCTAACGCAAACGCAGATCTTCATTTAGGACATGCCATGATGGTATATGAAGACATAATGATCCGATATCACAAAATACAAGGAGACAATACATTATGGATGTATGGCACGGATCATGCGGGGATAGAAACACAATTTGTATTTGAAAAACATTTGAAAAAAGAAGGAAAAAGTAGATTTGATTTTGAACGTAATGTTTTATTCCAAATGATATTTGATTTTGTATCTCAGAATAAGAACATTATGAAAGATCAGCTTCAAAAACTGGGGTTTGGTCTTGATTATGAAAATCCCAAGTTTCCGATGGATGAAAATATTGTAAAGATTGTGCACACGACATTCAAAAAACTATTTGATGACGGTCTCACTTATCGTGCAAAAAAATTAGTAAACTATTGTGTCAACTGTGGAACTTCCTTTTCGGACCTTGAGGTTGACTATGAAGCAAGAGAGGGGATGCTGTGGAATATTGATTATCCCCTTCGAGACGAAAAGGGTTCAATCACAGTAGCAACTACCCGTCCAGAGACACTTCTTGGCGATACAGCTATTGTTGTTAATCCAAAGGATAAGAGATATAAAAAACTTATTGGAAAATATGCAATAGTTCCTCTTATTGGAAGAGAAATTCAAATAATTGCCGATGATTCGGTTGATATTAAATTTGGGACAGGAGCAGTAAAGGTAACACCTGCTCATGATCATAATGACTGGGAAATAGGACAACGACATTCACTTCTTCATATCCAAGTTATTGGAACAGATGGAAAAATGACAAAAGACGCAGGTGAATATGCCGGTCTTACGATTTCAAAAGCACGTGAAGCTGTCCTTCTATCACTTAAAGACAAAGGACTTCTTGGTGAAGAAAAAAAGCATATGCATAGAGTGGGAAGATGCTATCGATGTAAGAGAGTAATTGAACCGTTGCCAAAAGAACAATGGTTCATCTCTATAAAACCACTTGCACAAAAAGCAATTGAAGCGGTGAAAAAAGGTGAAGTTGAGGTATATCCAAAACGATTTAAAAAAGATCTTATTCGAATCTTAGACAATTTTATAGACTGGAATATTTCTCGACAGATTGTTTGGGGAATCCGCATTCCCGCATATAAGTGTGCTGATATGAAAAATGATGACTGTCAACATGCAAAAGGATGGTTTGTGTCAATCGAAAAACCCACAAACTGTCCTCACTGTCATTCTGAGTTGTTTACACAGGATGAAGACACATTTGATACCTGGTTTTCATCAGGTCAATGGCCATATGTGACATTGCAAACGTCGGGAAATGAAATGTATAACCATTTTTACCCCACCTCAGTCATGGAAACTGGTCATGACATCCTTCGTGCTTGGGTTGCACGTATGCTTATGCTTGGAATTCACGTTACAGGAAAAGTACCATTTAAAACAGTCTTTTTACATGGACTCGTACGAGATAAGCATGGTCAGAAAATGAGCAAGAGTAAGGGGAATGTAGTAAATCCTTTGGAGGTAATCAAAACATATGGCGCAGATGTACTCCGTGCAAGTCTTATGTTTGAGACAAAAGAGGGAAGCGATGTAGTTCTTACTGATGAAAAAATGATTGGTATGCGCAATTTTGGAAACAAGTTGTGGAATATCGGACGTTTTATCTATATGAATAGACCCGAAAATAGAGAAAAAGTTGCAGAAAATGAAGAACTCAAACCTCAAGTTGATAAAAAAAAGACCTTGGAAAAATTGGAAAAAGAATTTGAAGCAGTAAAAAAGAATTACCACAAAAACATGAATGGATACAAATTTGGGCAGGTATTAGGGGATCTCCATGCATTTATTTGGCACAGATTTGCCGATATCTATTTGGAAGAACTGAAGGAAGAACTCAAGAAGGGGGATGTAGATATACAACATTCCCTAGAAAAAACATTTTTAGAATGCATTGTTTTCCTGCATCCATTCATTCCTTTTGAGACCGAAGCGTTATGGCACGTATTCAAAGGGGAAAATGAGTCAATTTTAAACCAAAAGGTTTGATATAATAGGAGCTTGATTATTTATTATTATTAGATCATATGCCAAAAAGAACATTTCAACCAAAAAAGGGAAAACGCGTAAAAACACACGGATTCTTGAAACGCATGGCGACTCCTGATGGGCGCAAGGTTATATCAAGAAGACGAGCAAAAGGAAGAAAGAATTTAACTGTTTAATAATCATTTAACTCACATATGATGCAACCTTTGCTATCGTTTTATAATACCGTTTTTGTTAATCCAATAGTGAATTTATTGGCTCTTTATCATTACCTGTTTGTGCTCGCAAAGGTACCAGGAGCTTTAGGATTTTCAATTGTTGCTTTAACAGTAACTATCAGACTTCTCCTTCACCCGTTTTTTAAACAGCAAATGGATTCTGCCAAAAAGATGCAGGACATAAAACCTCACATTGATAATCTTTCAAAAAAACATAAAGGAGATGCTAAGAAAATGCAAGAAGAGCAGATGCGCTTATATCAAGAAGCAGGAATTAATCCAGCTTCTGGATGTTTATTTATGGTTATTCAGATCCCTGTCTTTTTAGCGCTCTATCAGACATTACAACAATTTTTTGTTGCAGATACTTCAAAAATTATTTTTTCCTTGAACAAGATTCTCTATGTGCCTTTCCTTCATTTTAA
>JAPLYR010000043.1:0-4546 GCA_026395455.1 Candidatus Roizmanbacteria bacterium
TAAATAATAAATAGCATGGAGGGGAATTGAAGCTGCAAAATAAGAAAGAAGAAATGCTGTTTGGACAGTTGCATCCCAGTCAAATTTTTCTCCTCCAAAGAACATACGTACTAATGGCGTACGGGCAAAAATAAAATACACCGCGATTGGCATAGTAAGAAAAAGGATATTAAGGAGTGACTCGGTGATAATAAGCGCAAAATCCTCCTTCTTTTTTGATTCAATCATTTCGGTGAGGTATGGTAAAGAGGCTTGTCCGAACGCCATACCAATAACAGAGACAGGAAGTAATTGTAGATGTTGGGCAAAGTAGAAAATAGTATATGCACCTGAACCAAGAAGCGTTGTTAATGTCAGATCAATGGTCGCATCTATTTGTGCAACAAGGATCGTCAGAAGACGTGGACCAATCATTCTAAAGAAATCTTTAACTCCTGTGTGGAATGCAAAAATAGGTCGCCAGTTCACAATTTCGTCCCACACCGCAGGAAGCTGCATAAGAGCAAAAATAACAGCTCCCACATTAATTCCAATAATAGGAGCATAAAGACCATATGTTGAAGCAAAAAGGAGTGTTGCTACAATAACAGAAAGATTGTAGATAATAGGTGGTATTGCGGTTGCCAAGAACAACTTTCTTGCTTGTGCAATTCCTGTAAAAAAATTTCCTAATACTAAAAATGGTAGTTGACCCAGGAGTAGTATTCGCGAAAAGGTAACCACCTCATTTAATTTATCTCCTTGAAACCCAGGAGTAATAAGGGGAATAACGATAGGAAGAAAGGGGATAAGGATAACAATACATACAACAAGTATGATCGAAATAAAATTGAAGATAGAGGAAGTAATCTCTCTTCTTTCTTTTTCATCCTTCTGATATTTAATATAAATAGGAATGAGTGAAGATGTTAATGCGCCAGTAATGAGCAACTCAAACACAAGGTCGGGAATGCGAAATGAGGCAAAAAAGATGTCGAGTTGATCCTTCGTGAAGTATCCTGCAAGCGTTCTATATCGTATAAAACCAAAAATACGAGAGATAACAATCATAAAACTCAAAATCATCGCCGAGGAAAACATACCGCCTTGAGCTCCTAAGAATAATTTTCGAGTTTGTTGAATAAGCTTATTCATATTTCGAGAAAATCATGTTGACTTTTTAATTAATTTGGCGTTAAATGGTTATATATGGTTTTTTTTGGTGAATATCTTGTTTCGTTCACTGCACCAGGCCGTGTTGTTATTCCTAAAAAAATCCGTGAACTTTTAAAAGGTGACAGTTTCATTGTAACAAAAGGTTTTGACTTTTGTCTTGCAGGATATGATAAGGATGATTGGGAGTCTCGATCAAAAGAGTTGATTAGCGTTTCATTACTTGATAAAACAGATATCAACAAACGACGTCTACTCTTTTCTTCAACGATGAATATTGAAATTGATGGGCAAGGAAGATTTGTCATTCCAAAGCCTCTTTTACAATTTGCAGAACTGAAAGATAAAGTGTTAATTATCGGAGTAGGAGATCATTTTGAGCTCTGGAATCCAGAAAAATGGAATAATTATCAATTAGAATCGGCTAAATAATGCATACACCAGTATTACTTAATGAGGTTGTAGAGATGTTGGAAGCTGGTCCTAATAAAAAATTTATTGACGCAACTTTTGGAGAAGGCGGACATACTCGCGCACTTCTAGAAAAAGGCTCTACTGTGCTAGCTATCGATCGCGATAGTGCTCAAATTGCTAACTTTAAATCTGCGATAAACAATGGCAAACTCATTCTTAAACAAGGAAATTTTAAAGATATTGTCGCATTAGCTAAAGAAGAAGAATTTGCACCAGTTGATGCGATCCTTTTTGATCTAGGTCTTTCCAATGAACAACTCCGCTCTGGGGGGAAAGGACTTTCTTATAAGAACCTTGATGAACGGCTTGATATGCGACTAGATGATAGTTGTGAAATGGATGCGGAGACTATTTTGAGACAGTATCCAGAGAAAGACATGATACACATGTTTATGCATAATGCAGAAGAAACACTTGCTGTTGAACTTTCCAAAAGAATCGCATTGCAACGAGTTGGAATTCGTACGTTGACAGTGGGATGGTTAGTAGAGGTTGTAAACTCAGTTGCAAAGAATAACCCACGCCCAACACTCACTCGTGTATTTCAAGCGCTTCGTGTAGAAGTAAACAGTGAATTTGAAAACTTAGAAATGGCACTCACAGATTCAATTTCACTTCTTAATTTCCATGGAAAAATCGCTGTTATTAGTTTTCACTCGCTTGAAGACAGGATTGTAAAGCGCTTTATCCGCACAAATGGATATGTGCAGGTAGGGAAGAAACCTGTTTTTGGCAACAGTGAATTACGGTTTGAGCGATCCGCAGTTTTGCGTGTATTTCACGTATGAAAAACTATTATCGAGAAATAATTTTTGGAATATTTATTTTTGCAGTTATCGGTAATATCATTATTTTTATTTCAAGTATGAAATTAAGTACTGAGATTCATACATTTGAACAGAAAACATTTGTACTTAAACAAGAGAACATTCAACTTGAAAAAGAAATGGCAGACACTGAATCCTTTTTACATACCAAGGAATATCAAACAAAATGGGGTTTTGCGAGAGCAACAAAGCCAATCTATGTAAGCGATTTGCCAATAGCATTAAATACAAAAAGATAATTAAGAATGACAAAATTGCGTTTGTTGTTTTTCGGCTTTCTTACAGTGTTTTGTATTGTCATTTTACGGTTATTTTTTATTCAAGTACTTCATCCAGATCTCCAACGGGACTATCTTTCTACTCGTAAACTCCAGCCAGAAAGAGGAAAAATATATGATCGAAATGGGGAGCCAATCGTCATGAATCAAATTCTCTACCATCTTTTTTTTGAGCCACAGCTTATCAAAGAAAAAGAAAAGACAGCACTTTCTATTGCCAATATTCTCAAAGTTGATGAAGCAAGTATTTCCAGTAGAATTGACCCTACAAAAACGTGGACTTCAGTATTTGGAAGTATTTCAAAGCAAGATAGAGACTCGATTCTTAAACTAAAACTGCCAGGAATGGGTTTTGATGAACAGTGGAGTCGCTATTACCCAGACGCGTCCATTGCGGCTCACCTTGCAGGGTTTGTAGGAAAAAATGATGATGGCATAGATGTTGGACGTTCAGGAGTTGAAGGATTCTATGACAAGGACTTAGGAGGATTGCCTGGGCTTATTCGATCGGACTTAGATGTAGAGGGAAGACCTATCTTCCTGGGAACTCAAGAACGTATCGATCCAGAAAATGGGCGAGATCTCTATCTTACTATTGATAAATCTGTACAAATGCTTGTCAAAGAAAAGCTTGCTGCGGGTTTGGAAAAATATGAGGCAAAAGAAGGATGTGCAATTATAGCAAATCCAAATACCATGGAGATATTAGCTCTTAGTTGTTTACCAGATTATGATCCTGATACATACTATAAATTTAGTAATGGAGTATTTCGCAATGCGGCAATTTCTGATGCATATGAACCTGGATCAACCTTTAAACCGTTGGTTATGGCAGCAGGTATTGAAGCAGGCGTCATAAAACCTGACACAGTATTTGATGAGGATGGACCAGTAAGCATTGGGGAATATACAATTCGCACATGGAATAATAGCTATGAAGGGAAGATTACACTTACGAGGGCTCTAGAAAAATCGAGCAATGTCGGTATGGTATTTGTAGGATCAAAACTGGGGAATGACAAATTATACGATTCTATTATCCAATACGGCTTTGGTGCAGAGACTCATATCGATTTAGAAGGTGAGCTACAGCAACTTTTGGTCAAGGACTTGCAGTGACCCCTATTCAAATGATAACGGCTTTTTCCTCAGTTATTAATGGGGGCAAGCTTATGAAGCCTTATGTAGTCAAAGAGCTCAAGGGGGAGAATACGCAAAAAGTCGACCCTATTTTTGAACGTCAACTAATAAGTAAAAAAACAAGCGACCTTATTAAACAAATGCTCCTTTCAACCATTGAGAATGGAGAAACGAAATTTCTAAAACCACAAGGATATCAAATAGGGGGAAAAACAGGAACTGCTCAAATTCCTATTGAAGGACATTATGACGCAACAAAGACAATTGCATCATTCATTGGATTTTCTCCCATAAAGAATCCGCAATTTATAGGTCTAGTCATTGTAAAAGAACCAAAATCATCACAGTGGGGGTCAGAGACTGCAGCGCCAATCTTTTTTGAGATCGCCAAAGAGCTTATAGTGTATTATAATATAGCTCCCGAAGCCCTATGATACAAAAACTAAAAAATATCTATCATCTTCTTCAAGCAATTGTGGCTAATCTGTGGTATGCATTTCCAAGCCGTGAAATTAAAGTAATTGGTGTTACAGGAACTGATGGAAAAACAACCACTACCCATTTGCTTTATCATATACTTTCGACTTCAGGTAAAAAAGCCTCAATGCTTTCAACAATATTTGCTCAAGTTGCTGGGAAAGAATATGACACAGGATTCCACGTAACGACTCCTGA
>JAPLYR010000043.1:4596-10076 GCA_026395455.1 Candidatus Roizmanbacteria bacterium
TATTACGGGCAGCAGTTCAAAATGGCGATGAATATTTTATTTTGGAAACAACCTCTCATGCAATTGATCAAAATAGAGTGTGGGGTGTTCAATTTGACTCTGCTGTTCTCACTAACATTACTCACGAGCACCTGGACTATCACAAATCAATTGAGGGATATGCAAAAACGAAATGGAAATTAGTTGAAATGGCACGCATTGCTCTCGTGAATAACGATGATGAAGTCACAAAAACATGTAACGTGAAACGTCCTAACGTTAAAACCTACGGATTGCAGAATACATCAGACTATTCTCGAGATTTTAAAAAAGAAATACCAGATTTAGCTGATTTTAATGCTTACAATTATTTAGGAGCTTATGGGTTATGTTGTGAGTTGGGGGTTGATGAAAAAGCACTAGTTGCCGCTCTTAAAACCTATAAACTTCCTGCAGGAAGAATTGATATTGTCTATAAAAAAGAATTCATGGTGATAGTAGATTTTGCACATACTCCAAATGGTATTTATCGCATCTTGGAAACAGTGAAAAAACAGTATATACATAATGGGGGAAGATTAATTCATGTTTTTGGTTCTGCAGGTCTGAGAGATCACACCAAACGCCCAGCAATGGGGAAAGCAAGCACTACTTTCGCAGACATTTCCTATATTACTGAAGAAGATTATCGTACAGAAGATCCACTCAAAATAGCAGAAGAAATTGGCACAGGATTTGGCGATAAAAAATACATCGTGGAAATCAATAGAGAGAAAGCAATTCATAGTGCTATTGATGAAGCAAAACAGGGAGACGTTGTTGTTATTACGGGGAAAGGACATGAAAAAAGTTTATGTCGAGGAACAATCGAATATCCATGGAGTGATATTGATTGTGTTAAAGAATATGTTTCAACATTATCCTGATCAAAATACCATTTCTTCTTCATTATTTTCACTCTGTACTTCTGGTTTTACTACTAAGGAAGCTGGAGATATGCGAAAAATTCAAATCATAAAAGATTTTTTTCAGATGGGTGATATTGCACCGCCAAAAATTGTAATTCTCGAACAAATCCATTCCATCAACATTGCGACACCAGACCCCCTCCATTTAGGAGATGTAGAGATACTTGAAGAAGCAGATGGCGTAGTGACAAAAGAGAAGGGAGCCTTACTTGTGGTTCGTGTAGCAGACTGTGTCCCTATTCTTTTCTATGATCCAGTTGCAGGTGTTATTGGAGCGTCTCACAATGGATGGAGAGGATCGGTAAAAAATATGATGAAATCAATGATTGCCAAAATGGAGTCACTTGGCGCACATGCCATTAATATTCGTATTGCCTTGGGTCCAGCAATAGGAGAGTGTTGTTACACAGTCGACATGGATCGGTACGTACTTTTCATGGAAGAAATGGAACGATTTGAAAAACGTATATTTAGACCATACGGAGGTGCATTTAGACTAAACTTGACTCGGCTTAATTATGAACTCGCGATAGAGAATGGGATCCAAAAAAGTCATATTGAAATATTTCCATTTTGCACTTCATGCGATAGTGAGCGTTTTTTTTCTTACCGAAGACAGTATAAAAAGCATCCAGAACAATTTGGGGAAATGATGGGATATATCATGATGTGACCATAAAGAGAGCCTGTATAATGAAGAGATATGAAAATGAATAAAACGGTATATTTTGTTATCCTACTGGTCACAGCTGCATTTTTACGATTTGGGTTAACACCTCTTCTTCATCTAGAAAATAGGACCATACAATGGATGAGTCTTACCGTCATTCTTCTGATAGGAGTTGTTTTTTTACTTCGTGCTTCAGCAAAGATTATTGAAGAAACAACAGAAGTATTAAGCGAACGCACAAAACTTGCAGGTGGACTTTTGCAATCTCTCGGTACTGCATTTCCCGATATGATTCTTGGGATCCTCGCTGCTATCATCAGTGTCAATTTGCGCTCAACAGATATGGTGCGAGCTATCAACTATGCCATTATTGCAGCTTCAACAACATTTGGATCAAATATTTATAATATTGCGCATGCAACATGGTGTATCTATCGTCAGAATAAAGCGAATACAAAGAATTCATCAATTCTTATGTTTCCAGGAATTCCTTCAGGGGGGATGGTAATACCATTTCAAAAACATATAGTAAAACCTCGTTTACCTGAGTTTGATTCCGCCATACAGGTACTCGTTGCACTCACCATTCTCACTTCATCAGTTGCAGTAAGTATGGTCCTTTTTGGAAGAGTGAATGGTGCGGAATTCAATACCACGGAAGATCTATATCAGCTTATTCAACCCGTTGGGTTTGTTGTTCTCTTTCTTTCAGGTCTTATTCTTTATTTGTTTAGAAAAACACAACGAAAAGAAAGCATCGTCCCGGATATCGCAGAAGCTGAACAGTATTATAGAAAAAATTCAACAGGGATAGTTTTGTTTCACCTGCTTCTTTCAGGCATTATTATTCTGTTTACTGCCGAGAGTATGGTATATGCTATAGAGACATTAAGTCACATTGCTCACATTCCCCCAGTAATTGCAGGTGTACTTGCAGGACTTATTGGGTGTTTGGGTGAGATAATCGTTATTCATAACTATTCCATTAACCCCAAAGGGAGAATAGGAGATGCTCTTATTGGTGTTGGAATGGATAATATTGTTACAACTGCAGGAGCTGCTATTGTTGCCATTATGGGAGGAATTTTCTTAGGAGGAAGTTCACTTATTATTATCTTTGTTCTCATCTTGGGTATTAACACGCTCCTAATAGCAGAGGTAAGTAAGTTGAAAAATTACTTTCTCACAAAAGACCCACAATCTCATACGTAACATTTAGTCTATTGGTGATTGTGCTACACTTGAGTATATGAACACTACATACTCTTGGTATTCTCGTCTTATTAAGCCTACTTGGTCTCCACCTGCTTGGCTTTTTGGTCCTGTGTGGACAGTGCTTTATATTTTAATAGCAATCTCATTTGGGAATGTATTTCGTATGGCATTTCAAAAACAAATTGCATTCGTAGTTGTTCTTCCTTTTATTTTAAATCTTATTTTTAATGCGGCTTTTTCTCCTATCCAGTTTGGCTTACAAAATAATGTACTCGCAGCATTAGACATACTTCTTGTTCTCGGTACTCTTATCTGGGCAATGATTGCCATTTATCCCTATGCGCGTTGGATAACCTATATTCAAATTCCCTATCTCATGTGGGTTTCATTTGCTACTATTTTGCAACTTACGGTGACATATTTGAATAGGTAGGCTCACTTTCACGTTATTCGACTGTCAATTCAGTATAATAAGAGAATGATCTTAGATAAATCCTCCTTTTTTCTACTCGGTATCAAAGGGACTGCTATGGCTAATATTGCCATCATGCTTTCCCAGATGGGTAAAAAAGTGAGTGGTGTGGATGTATCTGAGGAATTTATAACTGACATTTCCCTCAGACAGAACAACATTCAATTCAGTACAGATTTTTCTGACGTTGCATCCCTTGATGCCTACGAAGTATTTGTCTATTCAGCTGCTCATGGAGGAGAAGAAAGTGTCCTCGCACAAGAAGCGCAAAAGAAAGGTAAACTCCTTGTTTCTCAGCCACAATTGATCGCGGAATTAGTAAATAAACACTCAGTATCGCTCGCAGTTTCTGGATGTCATGGAAAAACCACAACTTCCTCACTTCTTGCCTGGGCATTGACGAAACTGGGGAAAAACCCAAGTTTTCTTATTGGCGCTCCGCCATTTGACGGCGGTGGAGGTGGTGTGGTAACAGGCTCGGACTATTTTGTTATTGAGGCTGATGAATATGCAGTTCACCCTCCAAAAGATAAAACACCAAAACTATTATTTCTCCATCCCACATATGCACTCTGTCTGAATATCGATTTTGACCATCCAGATGTATATGATGATCTGGAAATGACAAAAAAGACATTTCTTCAATTCTTTTCTCAGGCACAGCATCTTGTGTTATGTGTGGAGGATCCTGTTATTCGATCTATTCTCCCCACACTCAGTCATAAGTCTGTTGTGACCTATGGTTTTGAGAATACATCTGATTATTCAGCAAAATCCATAAAATATAGCCACAAAACAACCGAATTCGAAGTATATAAAAAGGGAGAAAAACTGGGAGTCTGTACTACTGAGCTTTCTGGTGAAAAAAATGTGCTTAATGCACTCGGTGTACTTGCACTATTACTTGAAACTGGAGCCTCATTTGAGGCTGCAGTCATGAGTATACAAGGGTTTAAAGGGGCAAAAAGACGATTTGAACAAGTATGGACAGATGGTGAGAGCTATCTTTTTGACGATTACGGTCATCATCCGGCAGAAATTGAGGCTACAATTGCTTCAGTTCGATCTCGATTCCCAGGTAAAAAACTTCATGTCCTCTTTCAGCCTCACACATTTTCAAGAACGCAGTCATTAAAACATGAATTTGCAGTCGCACTTTCCAAGGCTGATTTTACCTATATTGAGCCTATTTTTGCTTCCGCACGGGAGCAAAAGGAACTGTTTAAAGTGACATCATTTGACGTAGCCAACGAGGCTCAGCTCAGTACGGTAACTGCATATAACAACTCAAAAGATTCTCTGGTCCAATTAGCTATACAAGTACAAAAAGGAGATATGGTGCTAACTATGGGTGCGGGGGATATTTACAAGCTAAAAGATGATATAATTGACGTACTCAATGAAAAATCAATTCGATGAGATATTAGGCATAGGACGTGTGCAGGAGAACATTGACTTGTTCCCGTATCTTTCTATGCGTCTTCATACAATAGCACAGTATTATTTTGAGGCTCAATCGAAAGAAGATCTCATAAATGCTGTTAAAGCAACTCAAATGGCAAAAGTCCCCCTTATCATGCTTGGCGGTGGAAGCAATGCAATATTTGACCGCGCGGAAATAAAAGGTCTTGTCGTAAAAAATAATTATTCATCTATCAATGCGATAGCTGCAACCGACACAACGGTCGATGTTGAAGTAGGATCCGGCACCAATATGGCAGTACTTGTACAGAAACTGACTGAACAAGGATTGTCAGGTCTTGAATACCATAAAGGTCTTCCTGGTACTGTAGGGGGAGCAGTATACATGAATTCAAAATGGCTTCGCCCTGTTTGTTATGTGGGTGATTATGTTGAATCGGCCCATCTTATTAACAGAGAAGGTGAAGTAAAAGTTGTTGATAAAACGTATTTTGCATTTTCATATGACTATAGTGTCTTACAAAAAACACATGAACTCTTATTGAGTATTGTGTTCCGACTCCAAAAGAAGGATGTTGAAGTTGTGACAGAGCGTGCAAATACTTCAGTGGAATACCGAAAAAAAACTCAGCCAATAGGGGTTGCCACCTGTGGATGTTTTTTCCGCAATATCAGTGCTGAAGAGCAACAAGCACATGGACTTCCCACAAAATCTGCAGGATATTTGATTGACAAAGCAGGAATGAAGGGAATG
>JAPLYR010000035.1 GCA_026395455.1 Candidatus Roizmanbacteria bacterium
ATATCCTATCTCAATCACTACCCTTTTTATCAAAAAAATAAGCTGTCAAGGGGTATTTGTAATCTTCAACTTTTGAGGATATTTTTCGTGCTAGAATGAATATATGGCACATGATGGTGTGGAGAACAATTCGGGATCTCAGAATCTTGAACAACAACTTCAACAGAAGGTTGCGTCTCAGACCGCAGAACAAGTTAAACTGGAATTGGATAATCTTGAGAATAAAGTAAAAGAAGTAAAAACTGCAATTGCCATGTCGTTGCAAAGTAAAAAAACACAGCATTACTTTGAGGGAAAAAAAGAGGATGAAGACTCACCAAAAGGGAAGGCAAACTCTATAAAAGATTTTATTCAAAGAATATTTGTTGCAGCAAAAATATCTCCTGAAAAAGTTCCCTCAACTGAAAGACCAGTTCAATCTGATCCAACAACTCCTCCACAAACACCTGAGAGTACAAAGCTCATAAACAAATTGGGTGAAAAAATTCATATAGAAGATATTAATGAACAAAATGCTCCATACTTCTATGACATCGTAAGATCGATCACGAACGGTGAGATTAAATCTGCGGAAGATTTGGCTCGGGAGTTAGGAAAAGCGGCAGATCTCCAATTTATATCGCCAGGCATTTTTGAAAAGATGCAAAAGACTGGGGTTGAGTATGCAGTCTCAAATAACGTTACTGAAAAAGATGCAAAAGAGATGTTTGGACTTTCTGAACAAGAAAATCAAAACAAAAGTCCGCAAGAGAGAATGAGAGAACAAGCAGAGGCACTTGATAAACAAAATTTTGATCAAAATTGGCAACAATATTTTTCAAGCTATTTTAACAATGAAGAAGACCATAAGCTTATTGAAACATTGTATTCTCCAAAAAAATTTGTTAATTACTATAAAGAAGTTCAAGAAAAAATAAGTGCTGATTATAAAATAACTGACAAAGTAGAGGTGGCGCAAAAGGCATCAGCTGAGATGGAGGTAAAAATTTCCTTGCTATTTGCGAAGCTATATGCAAAACTTGATCACGAAAGTCCAAAAGAGTTCTTCCAAACAATAGAACAAGAAGATATTATGAGAGGTATCACTCCTGTTAAAAGTGAACTTAAACGAAGAATTCAAAGACTCGCACAAGATCTTCATAAGTATGAGCATGAGCTTCACGAGAAAGGGGAAGATGTTCCATTCTATCGTCGTCTTGAAGAAGATACAGAAACAGCAGCACTCGATATGGGTGAGGGAAAATTAAAACCAAGACCTCGATTAAAAACAAAATTAACTGCTGAAAAATCAAGTGGTGGAGAATTTGCTCATTATTTGGAACAAATTGTTGATCATTATATTGAAGCACGACGATATACTCACAATTCAAGAGCAGTATTTTTGCATCCTGCAGATTCTCAAAAGGGTTTTTATGGACAACTTGCACATTTTGCTGCAGAAAGTTCAACATTAGATTTCGATCAAATGATGCTTTTGCCAGATAATGATGTATTTCAAAGTGCGTTTGGACTTTACAACAAAATGATTGAAGAGGGATTTGCAAAAAATGACTGGCGTCACTCTGCAACCATGTTCACTCCAAAAGAGAACGAGCATTTAACGCAAATTGAAAAACGCATCATGGATCAGTTGAAATCAATGTATTCTGATAGACCTGAGATTTCAGAAGAACGGTTATCAGCTGCTCTCACCATGGCAGTTGGAGCATCCCGTGGTATGTTTCTAACGGAAGTGGAAATGGCAGCACATGCAGATCCACATTTAGATGAAAAAGGTGGTGCGACATTCACAAGTTATTATAATCAAGACGCCACACCTCTGATGGCGTTTAACCCTCAACATTTATTAGCTCGCTTTGCTGGCGGACCAAATCTTCTTGATCCTATCTTTTTTCTTCCAGTAGATAATTTTAAAGGTCCACAAGGATTTAATGACCATAAGAAATTATGGGATAAGGCGCGACTTTACAAAAAATCATTTTTAGAAGGTAGAGGAAAACTTCCTGAAAAAACATTTTTTGATATGTTGGATAATGTTGGACTTATTGGAGGTCCTATGCAGCGTAAAGGTTGGCGCACCAGTTGGCAACTAGACAGTTTATATGTGAACGACACAATACCTATTAAAGATAAAAAAACAGGCGAAGTTATTAAAAGTCATTCAAAGATAAATCATGTCAAAACCTTTCAATATTTTGAGAATATAGGGTATGAACTTCTACAAGATTATGTAAGTAAACTTGAGGCTCCTTTTGCAGAAGTCCGCGATACACCAAATCTAAAAGGTGATGCTGTTCGCCTTGCGGGACAAAAAAAAGAACTATTCTCTTATATTTATAGTAAATATTTCGATAAAAACCCTGAAGGATTAGGAGGATATCTTGATGCAATACGGAGTGAGAAAATGAAATCAACTCTTGAATCAATTCGTAAGGGAGATATATGTCCAAAAGATATTGATGCACATGTAGAAGGACAAGTATCAAAGGCATTTTTGGATCGTATGTTAGCACGTGTTATCATACAACGCGTTCCAAGTAAACTTCTCCGCATGGATCGTGATCGTTATTCCAAGGATGGCGTTGGTCGATGGAAGAAGGTTATGATTGATATGGGACTTGATGGTCAATTTGATAAATTCGATAATATCATGCAAGACAGGATAATGGCAGAGCAAATGATGCGTAAAGATGTCAGTCGTCAGATGCGTGAAATGAGGGACAAAGATATGCCATATGAACAATATGGAAAACTTATTAATTATCGTATGACTCCAGATGCAATCAATGCATTACTGAGACCTCTTATCGGAAGAAAAGGAGCAACAATGACTCAAGAGAGAATTGATAATGTACTTAAGCTTTTTGGGCA
>JAPLYR010000017.1 GCA_026395455.1 Candidatus Roizmanbacteria bacterium
GAAAGAATGTACCTGTGAAGAATGTGAGTGTGCAAACAAAGAATGTATTCAATGTGAAGAGTATAAGTCAAAATATTTGCGAGCAATTGCAGATTATCAGAATTATGAAAGACGAGTACAAGATCAGCGTGTTGAATGGATAAAAAATGCAAATAAAACTGTTATTTTAAAGCTTTTATCATTCCTTGATGATCTTGAACGAGCAGAAGTATTTGTAAAAGACCCTAATTTAGCCCATGTAAAGGATTCTTTTAACAAAATGTTGAAAACGGAAGGACTGGAAGAAATTGAGGTTCTCAATAGACCATATGACCCTTACACAGCAGAAGTCATTGATATGAAAGAGGGAGAAAAGGACGATATGGTAATTGCAGTTTTGCGAAAAGGATATACCTATAACGGTCAGTTATTACGAATTGCGCAAGTGACCGTTTCAAAAAAGAAAACAGGCTAATTCGTTCAGCGTTAAAACGTTGTAACGCTCTAAACGAATACATTATAAATTTTTTATTAATTCACTATTTAACCTATGTCTAAAATAATCGGTATCGATCTCGGTACGACAAACTCATGTGTTGCAGTTATGGAAGGTGGATCACCAAAAGTTATCCATTCAGCTGAAGGACGAAATGTTGTTCCTTCAATCGTTGACCCAATTAAAAATATTGTTGGAGACGTTGCAAAACGTCAGATGGTTCTTAATTCTAAGTCAACCATTTATTCTATTAAACGACTTGTTGGACGCAAATTGTCTGATCCATCAGTTCAGACAGATACAAAATGGCTTCCTTACACTGTAAAAGCAGGAAAAAATGATATGGCAGTGGTAGAAGTTGAAGGGAGACAGTTTAGTCCACAAGAAATTTCTGCAAAAATACTTGCCAAAATTAAAGCAGATGCAGAAAAATATCTTGGCGATAAAGTGACACAAGCTGTTATTACAGTTCCCGCCTATTTTGATGATGCTCAACGACAAGCAACAAAACAAGCTGGAGAAATCGCAGGGCTAGAAGTAGTTCGTATCATTAACGAACCAACAGCTGCAGCTTTAGCCTATGGATTGGATAAGAAAAATACACACACCATTGCAGTATACGATCTTGGTGGTGGTACATTTGATATTTCCATTCTTGAACTTGACCTTGACGCACAATCCGGTGTATATAAAGTTAAGTCAACAAATGGAGACACACATTTAGGAGGAGATGACTTTGATAAAGTTATAGTTGACTTCCTTGCCGATGAATTCAAGAAAGAAAATAGTGTTGATCTTCGAAAAGATCCACAAGCATTACAGAGATTAAGAGATGCTGCTGAAAAAGCAAAGATTGAACTATCTTCTTCTATGGAGTCTGAAGTCAATCTTCCATTTATCACACAAGGAAAAGATGGACCTCTTCACTTGGTTACAAAAATAACAAGAGCAAAACTTGAATCATTAGTAGGAGACTTAGTTGAGAAATCACTAGAACCTGTAAAAAAATGTTTAAGTGATGCAAAGCTTGCAGTCTCTGACATCAACGAAGTTGTTATGGTAGGAGGAATGACAAGAATGCCAAAGGTTATTGAAGTTGTGAAGAATTTCTTTGGAAAAGATCCAAATCGTTCAGTAAATCCTGATGAAGTTGTTGCCGTTGGAGCAGCTATTCAAGCGGGAGTTATTGCAGGAGACGTAGGTGGAAAAGACATTTTACTTGTAGATGTTACACCTCTCACCTTGGGAGTTGAAACGTTAGGAAGTGTATCAACACCTCTTATCCAAAGAAACACCAGTATTCCAACATCACGTTCTGAAATATTCTCAACAGCAGGAGACAATCAGACACAGGTTGAAATTCACATTTTGCAAGGAGAGAGACCACTAGCAAAAGATAATAAGTCATTGGGTCGATTCATACTAGATGGTATTCCACCAGCACCACGTGGTGTTCCACAGATTGAAGTATCTTTTGATATTGATGCAAGTGGTATTGTCACTGTAACTGCAAAGGATAAGGCGACAGGAAAAACACAAGCAATTAAAATCACCGGATCAACTGGGCTTACAAAAGATGAAATAGAGAAAATGAAAACAGAAGCAGAAGCAAATGCTGAAAAAGATAAGGAAGAAAAAGAAAAGATTGAAGTAAAGAATAAAGCGGACAATCTGGTATACACATCAGAAAAGTCATTAAAAGATGTTGGAGATAAAGCACCAAAAGAATTAAAAGAAGTGATTGAAAAAAAGATAAAAGAATTGAAAGATATTTCAGAAAAGGGAAATAAAGAAGAAATTGAGAAAAAAACAACTGAACTTTCTGATGAATTACAGAAGATTGGGCAGTATATGTATAAAAAGGAAGAGCCAAAACAAGAAGCAGCCCCAGCTCCAGAGGGAGCACCAGCAGAGGAAAAGAAAGAAGAGAAGAAAGATGTAGAAGAAGGGCAGGTAGTAAGTTAACATCAGTTGAAATCACAAAAACGACATCCTGACGTAAGTCAGGATCTCGTTTTGTTTAAGCATGATAGAATATATTTTCTATGGATTATTACGAATTACTAGGAATCAAAAAGGGAGCAACAGAAGCTGAAATTAAAGCTGCATATCGCAAGCAGGCGCTGCAGTGGCATCCAGATCGTAATAAATCTCCAGAAGCATCTACCAAATTCAAGGAAATAAATAAGGCATACGAAGTCCTGTCAGATACAAATAAGAAACAAATGTATGACCAATATGGAAAAGAAGGATTTGAAAAGGGCGGATTTGGAAGTCACTCACAAGGGGCAAATCAGCAAAGACAAGGACCATTTTCATATACCTATTCATCAAGCGGAGGAGCTCAAAACCCATTTGAGGGAGTTGACTTTGGTGGAGGAGA
>JAPLYR010000056.1 GCA_026395455.1 Candidatus Roizmanbacteria bacterium
CATATGCCAGTATGGTCGCTCGGTATCTCATTTTCTACTTCAATGTTCATTCAAGTGGGAATACTATTTTTTCTTCTTCAAAAAAGAGCACTCTTTACGTTTGGTCCGTTCCTCATTTCATTAGGAAAGATTATAGCGGCAGGAGTCATTGCTGCTCCAATCCCTTATGTGCTTATTAAACTTATGGATAATCTTCTTCTTGATACAACACGCACAATCAATATTCTCTTCCTTCTTGTTATTAGTGCAACTGTATACTTTTTGTTATACTTATTTGTAGCTTGGTTTATTGGGATCCAAGAACTCTCCATTATTGCACAATTGACCATAAAAGCAAAAGAGTTCCAGAAAAAAATTACTGAAATGTACACCTCTTATGACTAGTAACGATCAAAAAAATGCGGTTCACTCAATTCAAAAAGAGCTTCTTGGAAAAAAGCTTAGCTATCATGAGATTTACAATCTGATGGACCAGATTTCACATAAAAAATTAAGTGATATTCTCACCACTTATTTTGTCGCTGCATCATTTAAACAGGGATACGGGCAAGAAGAACTCTATCACTTTACCAAGGCAATGGTTGAAACTGGTAACAGACTTCACTTTAAAGGAATTGTTGCGGACAAGCACTCTATTGGCGGAGTATCTGGCACACGTGCAACAATGATTATTGTTCCTATTGTCGCTGCAGCAGGATTTAAAATACCAAAAATTTCATCACGCGCAATTACCACCCCTGCTGGTACTGCTGATGCTATGGAAGTGTTTGCTGGCGTTGAGTTTACCAGTGATCAGTTGGAAGATATTGTAAATACAGTGGGTGGGTGTATTTGTTGGAATGGTCGTCTGGGAATCGCACCGGCTGATGACATCCTTATTCACATTGAAGAACCGCTCGCATTTGAGTCATTCGACAAAATTATTGTTTCGGTCATGGCAAAGAAAATTGCTGCATCAACCACACATCTTGTGTTGGATATCCCTATCGGTAAGACAATGAAAATTGTCCATGAAAAAGATGCACAAAAAGTTGCACGTAAATTTCAAATGTTAGGAAAAAAATTTGGCATGGAAGTTATTGCAACGATTAATAAAACAAGGGAACCTGCCGGATATGGCATTGGTCCTGCTCTTGAAGCAAGAGACGTCTTAAAGGTCCTTGAACAGACAGAGGATAGACCAAAAGATTTAGAAGAACGCGCACTCTACCTTGCAAGCATCCTTCTTGATATGTGTTTTAAAGAGGCAAAAATGGATAAACAAGGACATATTGTTGCCAAAGAGATTCTTCAGTCTGGGGAAGCACTCAAAAAATTTAAAGAAATTGTAAAAGCACAGGGAGGATCTCCTCATATATCTTCAAAAACAATGAAATTAATGAATAAGAAACATACAATTTATAGTGATAGAATTGGATATATAAAAGATATCAACAATCATAATCTCAATAGTCTTGCAAAAATGCTTGGCGCACCAGACGACAAATATGCAGGGATTGTACTTCTTAAAAAAATTGGGGATTCTGTAACTTTGGGAGAACCTATTGCAGAATTTTATACCAAAAATGCTTATCTTTTAACGGAAGCTGAATCATCATTACAAACGTTTCCAATTCATGTATTGGACACTCATATATGAAAAAATTTAAAATTCTTTTTTTGCTAATCGCGCTTATTATTCTTGGCATCTATTTCATGTATACGGAAGGATCACTCCCCGTTGATAAGAGAAATACTGGATCGACTATCTTTAAGGTGGAAAAAGGTGACGGACTATTTTCCGTTACAAAAAAATTGGCATCCGAGGATCTTATTAGAAATAAGCTCATTTTTACTGTCATTGCATTCCAGAGTGGAATTGATAAAAAAATACAAGCTGGTGAATTTAAACTCTCAAAAAAAATGTCTGCACAAGAAGTTGCCGATGCACTTACTCATGGGACTGTGGACGAATGGATAACTATTGTTGAAGGACTTCGTAAGGAAGAGATCGCACAAAAGCTTGCTCAAACATTTACCTTTTCAGAAATAAGCTTCATTGAACAAGCAAAAGAAGGGCAACTTTTTCCTGACACCTATCTCATTCCAAAAACAGCAACAATGGAAACTATTATCCAGCTAATGGAGACAAATTTCCAAAAAAAGATGGCAGAGGCTCGTGCTGAACGACCATTTGAAAAACGTTCAGATCGAGAAGTCCTGATCCTTGCATCTTTGGTCGAACGAGAAGCAAAATTTGCAGATGATCGACGACTTGTTGCGAGTATTATTTTAAAACGAGCACAAAGTGATTGGCCATTACAACTTGATGCAACAATCCAATATGGACTAGGATATCAAAGAAAAGAAAAGACATGGTGGAAAAGAGACCTTGCTATAGAAGATCTCAAAGTTGATAACACTTACAATACCTATGAACGAAAAGGGCTGCCTCCTGCTCCTATTTGTAATCCTGGACTAGATTCGATAAAAGCAGCACTTGCGGCTGACCCAAACACGCCTTATTGGTATTATGTAAACGATAAAAAGGGAAGAATTCAAGTTGCAAAAACACTTGAAGAACATAACGAGAATATTCGAAAGTTTGTACAGTAATCAATTACCACTTAGACATCGTTGGAGAATGTGGGTTATTCTTCGAATATTTTTTTCAACATCCCCATCACGCATGAATGCATGAGGAAGTGTATCGTCTTCAATATATAATCCCCTATTCTTATTTGGAGTATTTTGGTAAAAAGATTTCACCATGTCGTTATTAAGGCGAGTATATTTATTCTTATTGTCAATTCCTCGATCATGCATTTCCACATACCCTTCTACCCCATAATTCCTTATGGTGAAATTGACTACATTTATTTTTATATCTGATGATATGTGTTGAAGTAATGTCGATGATGTTGGGTTCGATGGAAGATAGGGTTGTAAACCTGTCCATGTTCTTGCTTCTTTCACAGTAATTTGGGTATTGATGTAATGGTCTGCAGGATCAAGAAAGACAATATTTTTTATGTGTCGATGGAACTGTGGATTAATGAGGATATGCGAAGAGCTATATGCTCCATTACTTGTTGCAACAAGCGTAATTTTACTCTCATCTGTTTCAAGGATTGACTTAATCACCCATTTTAGATCGTCTATTTGCTGAGAAAGAAGAAGGTTTTTATGATCTTCAACACCACGAAAGGAAAAAGTTATAAATTTGTAATGAGGGAATGCTACAACGAGTTGTGTTATGAGAGAAGTAAAGGAATCTTTTGAATCTCCACTACCTCCCACAAAAAGAATAATAGACGAAGATGTTGGATCACCAAAAAAACGAGTAGGAATGCTCATAGTTACATTGGCATTTCTTCTGACACTTCTGCTGAGGATGTTCTCTTTATTATTTCTCTTGGTTTGCCACTTCCTGTTGCTGGTCCAATGTATCCCGCCACTTCCATTTCATCAATGATTGCAGCGGCACGAGAATAGCCAATTTTGAGTTTCCTTTGGAGGAACGATGTTGATGCTTTTCCAGATTGAATAACGATGTCTAAAGCCTGATTAAAGAGTGCGTCTTTATCGGAATTCCCTCCAACCCCTGATGAACCTGGAAATCCTCCAACGGTAATACCTGGATCAGTTTCCATAATTTCTTCTGTATAGTGGACTTCAGGAGACTGTGCTCGGATAAACTTTGTTAGTTCTGTAACTTCTTTTTCTGTAATAAATGGTCCTTGAATACGTTTTGGTTTTGCTTGGTCAGGGGGAAGGAATAACATATCAAGTAATTTTTCTGCACCTGGCATGTCAATGATAACGCGAGAATCTATCATAGAGGAAACATTAAATGCAAGTCGCGCTGGAATATTTGCCTTCATAAGTCCCGTAATAACATCAACTGATGGTCGTTGTGTTGCAAGAACCAAATGAATGCCTGTTGCTCGCGCGAGTTGTGCAATTCTTGTGATAAGTGTTTCCACATCATTACCAGCGAACATCATCAAATCTGCTAACTCATCAATCATAAATACAATATATGGCTTTTTTTCTATCCCAGGAATTTGATTATAACTATCTAAATTTCGTGCATGTACTGCAGCAAATTGCTTATAGCGCTCTTGCATTTCATTTACCGTCCAACGCAACGCACGAAGCGTAACTTCAGGTTCATTAATAACTGGAGTTAACAAGTGTGGAATACTATTGTATGCTGCCATTTCTACTCGTTTTGGATCAACCAAAATAAGCCGTAATTCTTCTGGACGAGTGCGGAAAAGCATGGTGCTAATCCACGCATTGATGATGACCGATTTACCAGACCCAGTAGTACCGGCAATTAAGCAGTGAGGCATTTTCCCTATACTTGTTGCAATGGGCTCTCCACTGGATTCTTTGTAAAGACATCATGTTCAAGGAGACTTTTGAGAGTCACGATCTGAGATCGCACATTAGGTATCTCAATACCCACCATCGCGCGCCCTGGAATAGGAGCTTCAATACGAACCTGTCCTGTAGGAGCTGCAATTGCAAGTGCGAGGTCATTTGCGAGGGCGGTAATACGTGAAAGTCGTGTTCCACTTTTGATTTCAATACAGTATTGAGTAACTGCTGGTCCTTTATTTTGTTCGGCTACTCTTGCCGAAATACCAAAGCTATCTAGTGTTTTTTCAATTGTCGCAGCAATATAGTTTACATCTCCTCTATCTGCCTCTGCTTGTTTTACAGTACTTAACAAATTAAGGGGAGGAAATATCCAAGTAGAACCACTTTGAGTGAGAGGTTTTATATAGAGATCCTGTGTCGATTTTACATTGCCAGTCTCAACTTGATTAGTAGGTTGTTTTTCATTTTTCCTTTTATCTTCTACATATTCTATCAATGGTTCTTCCTTTTTCTTCATGGGTACCTTTTTATCGGTAATAAACTCACCTTTTTGTGCTGGACTCTGTTGTGGGTGAAGTGCAGGATCAATTGATGATTTTATAGATTTAAAAACCTTAACAATAAGGGTGGTCAGTCCTGTGAGGAGCACATCAAATGAAGTATCAAGAAAAAGTATAATGCCAATTCCAAGTAATGTTAGGAAAAAAAGTGTTGCTCCGAGAAATGAAATATTATCTTTCAAAACAGTATTAAATAAAGTACCCCACATTCCCCCTTTCAACAATCCACCTAATGAAAGAAAAATAAAAAAAAGTCCAATGGTAATGGTGGGACGAAGTAATGGTTTTTTTGAATGAGTAATGACGTGAGTCGCCGAGAGTATGATAAGTGTAGGGACAAAGAAAGATATAACTCCAAATCGCTCGACAAGAAAACCACGAATAGCTGAAAGCAATTTACCATCAATAGTTGAACCAAATGGTAGTAGTGAAAGAAATAACAAAATCCCTCCCAAAAAGAGAACTAATCCAAGCATGAGAAAGACTGTTCGGGCATTTACTTTCGCTTTAATAAAGGGAATTTTGATGATACTTTTTTTTCTTGCCATATCAACTCATTCTAGTACATTGAGTACCCCTGCGTCAACACGGCTTCAAACAAGCTCACATCCCTTAGGACATGAGCTCTTTCAAAAAGTCATCTTCGATAGGAGCTGGTTGTCTTCTATCATTTCCTCTCATTGGAGGGCGGTCATTTCTATCACTTCGATT
>JAPLYR010000048.1 GCA_026395455.1 Candidatus Roizmanbacteria bacterium
ATGCAGTAGGAAAATCCCAGATTAAAGCACTTTTTATTGCTTCATCCATGGGTCCTTCTATTGAAATTGAGGTAGAAAAGGAAGAATAATAACCAAAACAATCAATAAAAAAAGAGCGGGAAACCGCTCTTTTTTTTATAACTTAAATTTCTTTTTTGCAAGGGAGATGATAAGGTCTGTAGCTTCTTCTACTCCTACATCTTTTCCAGTTCTGATGATTAAGTCATAGTGGTGTGCTTTTCGTGGATCATGTTGAAACAAGGAGGTAGTGAATTCAGATCGTTCCCTATCGGATTGTTCTATCTGTTTTTTTGCTTCACGAACAGTGATATGTTCGTATTTAACCATTGATGCAACTCTATCTTCCATAGAAGAAATAATACGGACGTTAAGAGCATTTGGAAATAAGAAATTTGCACCTCGTCCCATGATAATTGCATGACCTCGTGTCCCGATTGATGCAAGAATATGAAGGAGATGTTTATAGTAAGAATTCATAGAAAGAAATTTTTTCCCGAATACAGTATCAAGTAATTCTTTAATTGTAGATGATTGATGTTCATCAAGCTCTTCTATCAGTTCTGGATCAAGTGCGGTCTCTTGTGCAATCTCTTCCACAATATCTTTGTGATATACACGCCATGGGCTTTTTAATTTTTTTGCGAGAAGGTATGCAATTGGTCTTCCTCCAGAACCTCTTTCTCGGGAGATAGTAATTATAGGAAGGATATACTTTTTATTCTGATACATCTGATGAAGTGATGTTCCCTCAAGATTTTTATTGATGAGCTCAAAAAGTCTCTTCATAGGTATTACCAATAGCAATTGTAATCTGGGATAGGTTCAATGTCAATGCCCTCAGCCTTGGCAGACGACGCACCTGCCACAGGGCGTATTAGCGGGAAAAATAATCAACTTTATAGAAATCAATCCCCGCAGTTTTTGCAGCTGTTTCGTCTGCTAAACTATCACCAATCATCAGATAAGAAGAAAGTGGTTCATCTGCATTATAAAAAGTATAAAAACCCTCTGCTTCTGGTTTAATAAGTGCGACATCTGTTTGGGTTACTACTTTTTCAAAAAGGGGAAACAGTAGTTCATTTTTTAAAACTGTTTCCGCAACAAAAGTAGTATTACATGTCCACATATAATAAGTATACGTGTGTGTATTCTTACGAATGAAATTCATGAGCTCTGGGTTTGGGGTATTCATCATGTGCATCAACAACGAAAGGAACTGTTTTGGTGAGTGGCTCATCAAATGTTCTAACAAAATCAAATACTTCTTGATCCATGGTGGACCAATCAATATGAAGTCTTGCTAGCGTGCCATCAAGGTCAAAAATGAGGTATTTTTTTAGATTGTATGATAGATATTCTTCAAGAGACATAGGAAATTCATTGTAGCAGATTTGCAATTGCTATATCTATCCGGAATATGTAGTTATTTAGAAAAGTAATTTACTTTATAAAAATCAATATGGGCATTTTTTGCAGCTCCTTCGTCAGTAAAATTATCTCCTATCATGAGAAACTCATCAAGCTTTGTTTGTGGTTTTCTAATGAGATTAAATCCATCAATTTCTGGCTTTAAAAGGGGAGCTGTGTCGCGATCGATAATAGTGGAGAATATACCGCTCAATTTTTCTTTTTCTACAAATTCATTAAACGTTTTTTTCATATTACTGGTCCAAATATAGTATGTATAGAGACTTCTTTGTGAGCGAATAAAATCAAGAAGCTCATTATTTGGAGAATATCCATGGTAATGTGTTAATTCATATTCTTCGACAAAAGAATTAATCTTTCGTCGAGCAAATTCTCCATGTTTTTTAATTGCTCTATTAGCAAGTTCTAAGCCTGCAAATGAGACAAAGGGCACCTCTTCTGAAAGTTGTTTGTCGAATGTTGCAACTGTATCAAATATTTCTCGTCTGTATGTTGACCAATCAATTTCAAGTCGAGCCAATGTATGGTCAAGATCAAAAATAAGGAATTTTTTTGGATGTTCTTTAAGATACGTTTCAAGTGAGGACTTCATTTATCTATTATAAATGGTTTTCCGTGTCCGGGGATAACATAACTAACGACCTTTAATATAGACATACGCACCTCTGTTAATTTTTGCATGTCAATTGCAAACCGATCTAAATGAGAGACAATTTCACCGGGGTGCACTTCTTGGATCTCATGTTTATCCCACCAGAAAATATCACCGGCGACACAGATCTTTTTCTTGTCAATATCTACAATAAGATATGAGTCGCTATGTGAATGGCCACTTGTTTTGATAATCTTGATATTTTTTCCAAAATAGGAGCCATCATGATTGTGAATTTCCACTCCATCCTTCCACCATTGTGAACCTGTCACCACTATGGCTTTTGGGAATACTCCAGCCAAAAGGGAGTGATCTAGGTGAGAGTGAGTAATAAAAACATAATCAATATCGTTAATTTGCAAATTATGCTCACCTAATTTTTCTAAAAGTAGAATTCGATTTGATCCAGGATCAACAATAATTCTTTTCCCTTCAGCTGTAGTAATAAGCGTTGTTGAACAATAATCAAACCATATTTCTTTTGAAAAATCCG
Source organism: Candidatus Roizmanbacteria bacterium (assembly GCA_026395455.1). Classification (GTDB taxonomy): domain Bacteria; phylum Patescibacteriota; class Microgenomatia; order UBA1406; family GWC2-37-13; genus JAKBEU01. The sequence continues at coordinate 2,595 of JAPLYR010000048.1, forward strand.
CAGCTCCCTGAATAAGAACGTCAACTTTAAGCATGTTATTTAAATATAAGTAATAAAAGTCCTCCTGTAACACCCAAAACACCAATCATTTTTGAAAGTGACAAGTCATCTTTATAAATAAGAGCAGATGCAACTGTTACTGCTGAAATTGAACTTGCATTTATTGCATTTACGTATCCAATGTTGGGGGCAAGGTCAATTGAGAGCGTCATAAAGTAATTAAAAAGTGCAGAGAAAACACCTATAGCGAGCAGCAGAAAATAATGATTTATATGTAGAAGATTAAGCTTTATTTTTCTCGTTCGTATTTCTATAAGTATAAAAGAAGTCACAAATATGGAAAGATATATAAGGCGCTGATAAATAGTGATTCCTTGAGAAAATGCATATTTTGTTCCAATCGATAACAACCCCCACCCAAAAAATGACACGAGAGAGAGGGGAAGCCAAATTGGCTTACTTCCTACAGTATGTTTACTTTTTCCTTTTACAATAAAAAATGAGAAGAGAACAATAATAAGTATAGCGATAGATGCCCTCATTGTAAGTTGTGAGTGAAATAAAAATATAGCGACAAGGGTTGTTAACACAACATAACTTTTTGAAATAATAAGACTATATCCAGGGTTTGGGGCAAACTTAATACTTTTTAACGACGTTACATTGGGAATATAGCTCCCAAAGAGTGATAATCCAAAAATAAGGAGAAGTTTATCAGGGGATATAGATAATGAGGCATGATTTTGTATAGTGAGGGTAATATAGAGAAAAAACGGAATCCCAAGTGAAGCGAGATTGACATACTCAGTTGGAATATGAAGTAAAGCTGCTTTTCGAATGCTTACATAGAGAAATACGGAAGCAATAAACATGATTAAGCTTGTTATTATCCAGTTCATATGTATTTTTCACTGCGCTCCCACATAAAGTCAAAGAGCGAATTCATAAGTAATGTCACGTATGTGTCTTTTATAGTAA
>JAPLYR010000010.1 GCA_026395455.1 Candidatus Roizmanbacteria bacterium
ATAGGTTATTTTTTAAATGCTACTCCCAATTTCTCAAATAGTAATCTTCCTTTGTTCTTATCTTTTGCTGTTGTTACTACTGTAATCTGAAGACCACGTAGTTTATCCACTTTGTCATATTCAATTTCTGGAAATAACGTTTGTTCTGTAAATCCAATGTTTAAATTGCCATGTGCATCTACTGCGTTGTCATCAATTCCTTTAAAATCACGTAAACGTGGAATGACGATGGTTATGAATTTCTGTAAGAATTCATACATTCTATCTCCTCTTAAAGTGACTTTAACTCCGATTGGAAGTCCTTCTCGAATTTTAAATGCTGAAACAGATTTTCGTGCTTTTGTGATAACAGCTTTTTGTCCTGCGATCATACTAATCTGTTCTTGTATCTTTGCGATAACATTCTTGTTAGTGACAGCTTCTCCTGCGCCAACGTTTAAGACAACCTTTACAAGGTTTGGAACTGCAAAGCTGTTTTTCAGCCCAAGTTCCTTCATGAGTGCTGGTTTTACTTCTGTTTGAAAAAATTCTTTAAATGACATAGTGCTTAAATAATGCTTTTACATTTTTTACAAATTCGTGACTTCTTTCCTGCTTCTATTTGATATCCAATACGTACTGTTTTCTTACAATGTGGGCAAACAACTCCAACTTTTGAAATGTTGAGTGGTCTTGGCACTTCAACAATACCACCTTTTGGCATTTGTTCACTCTTTCTTACATGCTTCTTGTATAAATTAAGACCGGTGACAAGAATTGTGTTTTGTTTTGGATATACCTTTTCAACAACACCTTGTTTTCCTTTGTCTTTTCCAGTCTGAATTGTTACTTTATCGTTTTTTTTGATTTTCATATTAATACATTTCCTCTGCCAAACTTGCAATCTTTTTAAATCCATTGTCTTTTACTTCTTTTGCAACTGGACCAAACACTCTTGTTCCTTTTGGATCTTTATTATCTTTAGCTTGTAAAATAACGCATGCGTTATCATCAAATCGGATATAACTTCCATCATCTCTTCTATATTCTTTGTGTGTTCGAATGACAACTGCTGAAAGCACTTCCCCTTGTTTTACTTGACCAAAAGGAATAGCTTCTTTGACTGCAATATTGACGATTTCTCCAATATATGCATATTTTCGGTTTCCCTTAAATGGCATGCCGATCATGATTGCTTTTTTTGCTCCACTGTTATCTGCAACAGTCAAAAGTGTTCTTAGTTGTATCATTCTTAGGTTGTTTTCTTTAACTTCTTAATAACGGTAAATCTTTTATCTCCAGATATTGGTCGTACTTCCTGCATCTCAACTAAATCTCCGATTTTATATGCGTTGTCTTCTGTGTGTGCTTTGTATTTCTTGTGTTTTACGATAACCTTTGCGTACTTTGCATGTCTAAATTTTCTTTCAACTGACACGACGACTGTTTTCTGCATTTTGTCTGAAACTACTGTACCAATTAATGTTCGTGCCATATATGTATTTTAACTTTTCTTCTGTCGCAATGCGGTCAAAAGAACTGCTAACTGTTTTCTTTTATTAGGAACTGTGTTTGTATTTTTTTGTTGTGAAACTGATGCTTCAACCACTAATTTTGCCAATTCAAGACGCAAATCGGCGATTGCCTTTTCAAGTTCTTGTACTGTTTTCTGGCTCATTTCTTTCATGTATGTGCTCATAGTTCTTTTGTGACGACTTTCGTTCTGACTGATAACTTCATTGATACGCTTTTCAATACTTCTTTTGCTTCTGCAACTGGCAAACCATCGATTTCAAACATTACTTTACCTGGAACAACTGAAGCGACAAAGTATGCAATATCACCTTTTCCTGCACCCATGGTAACCTCTGGTGGTTTTTTCGAAAATGGTTTGTCAGGAAAAATGCGAATCCAAAATTTACCCATTTTGCGTGTTGCACGAGCTAATATAACTCGACATGCTTCAATTTCTCTATCTTTTACCCAACCTTTATCTGTTGTTTTCAGTCCGACTGAACCAAAAGATACAAGATTTCCTCGCAATGCGATTCTTCTCCATGTTCCTCGGAACGTCTTTCTAAATTTCTGTCTTTTTGGTGCCAACATAGTTATTTACAAAGCCAAACTTTTACTCCAATATATCCTGATTTTGTTAATGCTGGATATCGTACAAATTCTACATTCTCTCGAATAGTAGAGGTTGGAATACTTCCAAGGAAGTATTTTTCTCGTCGTGAAATTTCTGCTCCATTGATTCTGCCTCCAAGCTGTATCTTAATTCCTTTTGCACCAGCTTCCATAACACGATCCATTGTATGGTGGATAACTGCTCGGTGTGGAAATCCTTTAATTATCTTTTCTGCAATCATCTGTGCAACGTAATAAGCACTTAAATAAGGTTTCTTTACTGGTTCAATTTTGATTTCAACCTTTAATTCTTTGTTTGGTTTCTTGTCTAAGTCTGCAACGATATACTTCTTTACTTCTTCAAGTCCTTTTCCACCACGACCAATGATCATTCCTGGTTTTACTGCATAAATGATTGCAGAAACCTTTTTGATTGCTCTTTCAATATCAATTTGAGTGACTGATGCAAACTTAAATTTTTGCATGAGCTTCTCTCGGATACGTATATCAGAGATAAGTGAGTCTTTGAATGTTTTTTTATTGCTAAAAAACCATCGGGAAGTCCATGTTTGGGATATTCCGACTCTCAGACCTTTTGGATCAACTTTTTGTCCCATCTATTATTTTGCTGATGCTGTTGTCTTCTTTTTAAGGGAAGGTTTCTTAGCAACTTTTAATGTTTTTTTCTCAACTGATTTCTCTGTACTTTCACCAGTTTTTACTTCTGCTTTTTGTGCTGACTTTACTGCTGGTTGGCTCTTTGGAGCAACCACAACACTAATATGAGCAAACTGTTTTCTATAAGGTTTTGCATTGCCTCGTGAACCAGGATTATATCGTCTTAATGCATGTCCTTGATCTACTTTTAGAATCTTAAATTCTAACAGATTAGCAT
>JAPLYR010000004.1 GCA_026395455.1 Candidatus Roizmanbacteria bacterium
TTGATTTTGAACGTGGTACAAAAGTTTCTGGATATCGTGGATATTTCTTAAAGAATCAAGGCGCCATACTTCATATGGCTCTACTCTTATATGTTTTCAAAAAATTAACTCTTAAAGGATATACTCCTATGATTGCACCTGCAATCATAAAGAAATTCACTTTATTTGGTTCAGGACATCTACCATGGGGAGAGAAGGAATTGTACAAATTGAATGGTGAGGATGAAGATGCATATCTTTCTGCTACCGCTGAGATTCCTATCACCTCTTATTTCAGCAATGAAATTTTAAATGAAAAAGATTTGCCAAAAAAATTTGTAGCATTTTCGCCGTGTTTTAGAAGTGAAGCCGGATCCTATGGAAAAGATACCAAGGGCTTATACCGAGTGCATGAATTCTGGAAGATAGAACAAGTAGTTATTGGTAGTAATGACATCGATAATGCACGAAAAGTTCACGAAGAGTTACAACAAAATGCTGAGGAAATTCTAAAAGACTTAGGTTTACCATATCGCGTACTTCTTATGTGTACTGGAGATATGGGAGAACCACAACTTAAAAAGTATGATATTGAAACATGGATGCCATCCCGAAAAGGATATGGAGAAACAATGAGTAATTCCATTATGGGTGACTTTCAAACACGCAGACTAAAAATAAAATATAGAAATAAGGCAGGAGAAACTGCATACTGTTATTCATTTAATAACACCGCAGTTGCTTCCCCTAGAATTCTCATTGCACTCCTTGAGAATTATCAACAAGAAGATGGGTCAATTCTTGTGCCAGAAGTACTTCACGACTTAACTGGTTTCAAGGTCATCAAAAAGTAAAACGTGTTAGTGCACTAAGATACTACTTGTAGTTTTTTTTGTGTGTGCTATACTAATCTTCAGAATGAACAAGTCAGGTTTTTCCATTATTATTACTCAACTCGTCCTCATAACAGAGGCGGGTGCGAAGTAATAAAGGAAAAAACCTTTTTATAAAGCACCCTGGTCGTTATTATTATCGTCATTATTATCTGCCGAATAGGCGGGTAGAATTTTATTTAAAATTTTATCCCGCCGCAAGGCGGGTTTTTTTGTTATTCCCTATGACACAAATACGAGAGATGAAACACAGCTTTGACTTGGAGGCAAATGGTGCACCATTAACACAAACAAGCCTTTCTGAAGTCATAAAAAGTGCAAATGGAAAATTCTCCCATGTTCAGCATGAAGCGTTGAAGTATGCGGGAACGTTGGGAGAATCGGGAGTTGTGGTTTCCAACCCAGGCGGTGCTCTCGTAGCATCTGTTAGAGCAAAATCTTGGATACCTGTGAAAATTGATGGGGATGTGGTTGAATTTGGCGGACCACCTGGAGAAAAACATGTTGAAAGATCATTTCTATTTGAAAGCTCCGATGCACAAGTACAACAACACGCACAAGACTTACTATCTCGTTTAAATAAAAGTGCAAATTTAGGAGAATTTAAAAATAATAATGAAGGAGCAGGTGGAGGAGGAAGTGAGCCAGAAGGATGGCTTGTAACTCAAGATGGGCACCCCTATGAAATTGCAGATGGTGGCGAAGTGCAAACTAATTGTATTGAAGAAACTATATCTCCCCATGCCAACGCATATGAATTTTTAGTTGCCAGATCAAAACAAATATTGGAAAGAAAGGCAAAACACCCCGATGCTATAGTGGTTGATACTTCGACATTTACAGGTGAAAATGGACCTTATGTAACTGCAATCACTCATAAACTTTGGGAAGAATATATGAACTGTCTTGACCCAACTGCGCGCGGTCTTATGGATACATTAGGAACCACATTTGGATTTGATAGTTGGGCTGATATGCATAAAAAACTGGGAAATATGGCTTACCTTGTTTTTGCTGCATCTCACTTGAGTATCGGACTTCCTCACATACATAATGGACAATCATTAGCGATCCCCGAACAAGAAGCAATTGCAGTTGCTGATATTTTTAATTCCAATTTTGGAACTTTGGCAGAAATGTTGATGTTGTCTACTCCAATGGTGTTTGGTGAATCACCAAAAGTATTATATAAAGGACAAATGACATCTCCTCGAGATTATAGAGCAATCATGAGGCTTACATTAGATACCACGTATCCTGCAGAGTTTATTCGAGATCCAAAAACATATCGAGAGCGAGCAACATCTCTTATTACTAATGGACTATCTCACACTCTAGATAGAGCCGCATATAAGGCAGTAATTCCAACACCTGATGGAGGTGTGGTTGAAAGAGCGGTTCATCATGGACGAGTACGAGTACGAGCAACCTCGACAGAACCTGGGAATAAAAGTGGACGAGTTGAATTTACTGGGTGTTCTGCTTC
>JAPLYR010000095.1 GCA_026395455.1 Candidatus Roizmanbacteria bacterium
AACAACTTAAAAAGTGCTTTAAAACCATTCATAAAACCAGATATCTCTTCAAAACCCTTTTCCATTCCCACACCAATAGACTCAAAACCAGCGGTTATCTTGTTTACCGTTGCTAATGTTTTTTTGAGTTCTTTTAAGACTAGGATAAGCTGGATGCCAATTATTACAGAAAAAACGGTTGTTGTCCCGAGGGTTATAATAAGCAAAATCTGCATTGTGTCCATATATTATTCTATAGAAATGTTTTTAATGGACGGATTTTTTTTCTCAGTCCAATATTTATTAGCTAAGTATAATGTGTTGAAGCTTCCTGCGTCAAGCCAATATCCGTTCAGTTCTGCCCATGTAAGTTTTCCCAGTTTCAAATAGGCATTATTCACATCAGTAATCTCTAGTTCTCCACGCCATGAAGGCTTGCAGGTCTTTATGATCTCAAACACATTCTTGTCATATATATACACTCCAGTAACTGCAAAATCTGATGGAGGGTCTTTTGGTTTTTCCAAAATCTCTACTATTTTATTTGGGTCTTTTTCATCAAAACGAGGCACTCCATATTTATTTGGGTTTGGAACTCGTTTTAAGAATATAGAGGCACCCTCTTTAAACTCCTTGACTGGTTTTGAAATATCTGCATCTGTAGTATTATCTCCTAATATCACCGTTATAGAATCACCTTCTGCAAAGTTACGTGCAATAGCTAGTGCATCTGCAATACCACCATCTGGCTTTTCCTGATATGCAAATTCGATATGCTCAACTCCAAATTCTTTACCATTTTTCAATACAGGGATAAAGTGTCCAGAATGTGGACCCGAAACGATAATGAGTATTTCCTTAATTCCTGCATTAACTAATGTTTGGATAGGATAATAAATCATTGGTTTGTCATACACAGGAAGAAGATGTTTATTTGTAGCAAATGTTAATGGATAGAGTCTGCTTCCTAAGCCTCCTGCAAGTATAATTCCTTTCATAGTATATTTTTATGGTTGAATAAATAACAAGAGCAAAAACAAAATAGTAAATCCAATAAGGATATATTCTACTATATGAGCGAGACGAACTCTTCCTGTTTTTGTATGGTGGTACTGCCCCCAGAAGACATAGAATCCAACGAATAAACAAATAATCATAAAACTATAAGTTCGATATCCCTGGAACAATCTCAAAAAAAGAAGAAAGATAACGCCGCCCGTACAAAGGAGTAAATAATCAAACATGTGTTTTTTAAGTTCTTTTTGAGCTGCATGAATAAGATGATTCATATATCTTTTAAAGGATTGCTCCTTGTTTGAGAATAAGCAAAATTCCCAAACTTATAAATCCTAAGAATAATAAATGTGCTATATGCTTTCCTCGTAAATGAAGTATGTTGAGTTTTGATGCAACAGTAAAATCAAGAAGAAGTGCTCCCGCAATGAATGCTATAAAAACAATATTAATATCATAGGCGAGATGTTTTCCATTCACCACTCCTGCTTGTTTTTGTGATTGTCCTAACACAGCAGATTTTTGAACATCTTGTGCTAATGGAGTATCTTTCTGTGTTGATTCTGATGGTTGTTCTGTTTTTGCTACTGACTTGTTGAGCGGAGCTCCAAACATTTGCACTACGAGCGTTGTTTCTTCTCCTCCTAACATACCATTAACTACAGCATATCCAACTTCGACATAGTCTTTTTTTATTATATTTTCTTTATGTGTTGGAGAGCTCATCCATGCATCGACAACATTTTTTGAATAGAGAAAATTTTTTGCTAAATTTTCTCCAGCGTACTCATACTGATATCCAGATTGTTTTATAAAATCCCAAGGACTTCCGCCATCTGGTGCAAAATGTGACCAATAATCCTTTTTAAACATATCTGCTGCCTTTTTTTCTGCAGCCAGAGTTAGTTGACTATTAGATTGGAGAATAGGAAGGTTGAGTTTTGTACGCTCTTCGTTAGTAAGTGTTAATAATTTAGGGATTGAAATATCAGTAGCTACCCCAAGAACATTTGAAAAAGAGGGCACATTTTTACTAACGAATACAAGCATGATTGCGACAAGTAAATAGACAGAAAGCATGCTCGTATGAAGTGAATGAGCATGATAATTATTTTCTTCATGAGGTATGAAGAAATGATGTATTTTATTCAAGAGAAAATTCATAACAGTTTTTGGATAAGTCGTACCTTCTTAATGATAACATACATGACAAGTATGCCAACTACATCAAACAGAACATCTCTAAAACGTCCCTGGCGCGTTGCAATATAGAGTTGGTGAAACTCATCAGTGAGACTATAAAACATTGTTAAACAAAATGAACATAGAGCATTTATATTAGGTTTTAGATATTTCAACGATTGAAATGCTCGAAAAAAAAAAAAAAAAAGGAAAGCATATTCGACCATATGAAGAGTTTTAAATGTTACAAAGTCAGTGGTAACATGTGATGTTATAGAGATACTTCGTTGCGAAGACATATAAAATATAACACCCATCCATGCAGCTGGTGGAAACCAATAATAAAATATGTCCATTTTCTTACGCATTCTTCATTTTAATGAAGACAGAAACAATAGTCAAAAGACTATATGAAAAAGAAACAAAAGAAAGATAAATTGTACGCGGAGTATTTGTTTCTTTTATACTTACTCCCAATACTTCTCCTTCATTTTTTAAATTACTCATTTTTGAGTTTGAATTTGTTAAATATGTATCTGTAAGTTTTTGTATTTGATTTGTTATTTTTACTGTTGGGGAAGGAGTTTTTTGTGTTGATAATACCAAATTCATTTTTGTGTTTTGTTCATATGATAGATGTGTTTGATCTGAAGAGCAAGATACGTTTTGCACATTTTTAGATTGATCCTGTTCACAATATGCATCTTCACTAAATGAAATACGTCCCATACTTTTTCCCTGAGATATCTTTCCATATTCCATACTATCTTTTTCATTTTTATTCATATCTAAAAGTCGGACAGAATCCCCATCATTATTAAAAAGCGAGGATGAGAGCTCTATCACACTGTAGCTATATGGATCCACTATCTGCTCAAAAGTTTTAGGAGTTGAGCCGCCATTCTCTATATCATCTATATACCAATTTTTTAAATTCACTTGAATATCATTTCCATTATAAATTTCAATCCATTCTTTTTCTCCAGTTTGGGGATAGGGATATATTTCAGAAATAAATATATTTTGATAATCAATCATTGTAGGAGTTGGGGTAGGAGTTTGAGTTGGTTCAGATGTAGGAGTAAGAACTATAGTTGGAAGAGGCTTTGGAGTTTCAGTAGGGAGGGGAGTAGGGGATAGTGTTGGGATGCAAGATAAAGGTGATTCGTTCAATTGTCCAAGAGAAGAAGTTGCTGTTTGCCATTCAGTTCCACCATCCCTCTTTTTACTAAATGAATAATTAATATCGGGAGCTTTTGTATAGGGATACTGTTCGATTAATTTTGCAGAAGGAGAAGTTGGCGGGTGTGTATTATCAAATAATCGAATAGTGTCGGAAGATGATTTGTTAAAGTTAAAGTCAGAATTAAATAAAAGACATGTTTGTGGAGGTAAAATAGTTTGAGGAGGAATAGTGTAGTAAGTTGCCCCACCTGCGTCATCTATGTACCAAGAAGAGATATCTGCACTAGTTGAGGCATTATTATAGAGTTCAACTATTTGATTTGGTTGGATTGCAACTTCATTCAAAACCACAGAAGCATGAACTGAGAAAAAATGAATGAGTATAAAACATAAAGATGCAATGAAGTAAATAGAGAAGCGTCCTAAATACGACATGATGTATATTAAGAAAGATATTGGAAAATAATACAAGGGCTTATAAGCCGCATTTAGTCTTTTTCAGATTGATACAGCAAGAAAAAAATCACATTATCGTTCTCTCATTTAGTTGAGAAATAATATTTATTATTTGAATGTTGCGACTGAGCAGATGGTGGAATAATAAGAACTAAATTTCTTATCAGGTCCTTGTACTGGATCATGCATTGTATAACTGTCCCCATCTTTTTTTATGAGGAGGACATAATGATCTCCTCCAGACTTACCCCAGCAACTTCCAGAATAGCTAATGCCGACGATTACATAATTACCACCATTTAATTCTCCATCAATATCAGAAGTAGATAGACTTCTAAATGTCTTTCCTGCGACTCCCGGCCAAGGATACCTCATCCACGCAGTATTTGCCCAAAATCGAGAAGTATCAGCAGCTAAACTTGATGGGGTTACATCTTGTCCATATTTTTTTCCAAACATTGAAATGGAGGAAAGTAAACATCCTACATTCAAAATACTTTCTGAAGAATATCCAATTGCTTGATTTGCCCAACGTGCATCTCGCTGAGAAAAATATGCCCCATCTGATCCACTTCCAAATGCGTTCGCACCAATAACTGTATCAGCTCCTGAGCTTTGTACGAATGACTTAAACCCTTTTAATTGTGCTTGAGCTTGTGAAAGTAATGATTGATAGGTTACTTCATCATTATTAGTATCTGCTAATAATTTTTGTTTTTGAACTTGTTGGTTTTTTAATGATTCTTTTTGTGCATTTAAACTCGCAATAAGCTGGTCAAGTTCTTGTTTTTTTTGTTCACGGACTACTTTTTGTTCTTCATAACTTGATTTAGCCTCTTGTACCTGAACGAGTAGCTTTTGGTTATTATTCTGCGATGAGCGAAGATATTTTATCTTATTAGTAAGCTCTGTTATATCTTTAGTTTCAAAAAGGAGTTCAACAAGTGATATTGATCTTGTTTTATAACTTTTTGCAATTTGACGTAGGAGAAGTTTTGACAAGGTGGTAAGTGAAGAATCTAGATTATCAATACGAGAAGATAATTTTTCAATTTCACTTTGAGTTTCAATAATTTTTTGCTCTGAGCGCTTCACCTGGAGTTCAGTGAGTGATATTTGAGTATCCATTTGCTGAATTTGACTACTGAGAGTATTTTTTTGTTGACGGATATCGGAAAGTTTTTGTTCGTATTCTTTAATTTTATTCTCTATATCTGAATTTTGTGCGTACGCAATTGATCCAACAGAAAGAATGCTAATACTCAGAATAAAAAAAAGTAGGTATTTTTTTACAAAAGCCATACTATATTATACATTTTTTCCAACTTAGCTTCTTTGGATAGTGAGGTATTTTCGTGTAGCAAAGTAGGTTGCAAGACCTGCTATTCCCATACCAAAACCAGTTAGAAGAATATATAAGCCGCCAGCATAGAAAAATGACAATGGCCATACAGTGAGTTGATATGGTCCAATTTCAACAAACAAAGATTGAATACCGCTGAGATATCCTTGTACGGATGGATAAATAAGGAAAAGAATTCCTCCAAAAACCAAATAAACAACAGTGGAAGATATAAATCCAAGGAATAGCGATTGGTCCATAAAAGGTTTTCTTACATATCTCATTGATGCACCCATAAGTCTCAGAAGTTCTATTTCCTCTTTTTTTAGTGCAACTTTAAAGTGAGTTATTGTCATGAGGATAATTATTGTCGTCAACATAAGGAACACAAAAAATGCAAGTGACATCGTGCGAACAACTGAAGTAAGTGAAAGTAATTTATCAACTACATTTTTCTGGAAATTTACCTCATCTTTACCTGTGACTCCATTTAAATAAGTCGCAATCTCAGGGAGGTAGGCGGGTTTTTTTGCAAAAATTTCAAGTGACGCTGGAAGGACATCTGGAGTAACCATTTCAAGTAAAAGGGGATTATCTTTATTTAATTGTTTGTAAAGTGAATATGCATCATTTTTTGACATGTATTTAACAGATTCAACTTTACCGGATTTTTCTAGATCACCCTTTACATTAAGAATACTCGCTTCTGAAACTTCATTTTGGAAATAAATAGTCACCTGCGGTCGAGATTCCACATAGCCTAACAATCCATACAAAAAGTTAATACAAAATATAAGAAGGAGAGAAAGAAAAAGGGTAAGAATAAGTGATGAGAAGACAGCAAGTGACTGAAAAGGTGTTCTTCTAATTGATGTTAATAGTTGCTTCATAATTCATATCCTCCTTTTTTCATATCTTTAATCAATTTACCTTTTTTCAAAACAATAACTCTTTTTTTCATGCTATTTACTACATCAGTATTGTGTGTTGCGATAATAATCGTTTTATATTCTTCGACTTTTTTAAAGATCTTCATAATATCCCATGTTGTTTTTGGATCAAGGTTACCAGTTGGTTCATCAGCCAATATAATTTGTCTATCCCCACAGAGTGCGCGAGCTATCGCAACGCGTTGTAATTCCCCCGCAGATAACTGAACAGGAAAATACTGATCTCTTCCTTCGAGTCCAACAAGTGCGAGCACTTCTCTTACTTGTTCTTTTATTTTTTTTATTGACAATTTTTGGATATGAAGTCCTAATGCTATATTTTCAAATACATCCTTATCTTGAAGAATTTTAAAATCTTGAAATACAACTCCAATGTGTTTTCTTAAGTCTTCAATCCCTTTACATTTTTTATTGGATATATCGACATCATTCACAATGACAGTTCCCGAATTTGGGTAGAGGTAGCCTAAGATAAGATTAAGAATAGTTGTTTTTCCAGCACCAGAAGTACCTACAAGAAATGTAAACTCATTTCTTTCTATGGTAAAAGATACATCATCAAGAGCGGCAACTCCAAGAGGATATAATTTAGTTACATTTTCAAATTGAATCATGAATAATTATTGAATTTCAACTAACCCTACATCCATTAACCATCCTGCCTTTTGCCCAGTAAATGTTTGTCCCCATACTTTTACCTTTTTTCCTACGTATTTACTCAAATCTACAGTGCTTGAAGTGAGATATGCATTTTGCGATACTCCTCCAGGTCGTTCAAGATGAAAGTTACCTTCTCCCTCTAATCCGCCTTCTTTTAACATTCCTTCAGCACTATCTTTAAATGTTTTTTTATCAACAACTCCAGCTGATGTATTTGTTTGTACACTGGTTCCCTTTTGAGTAGTACTTGTAACAGCAGGTGTTTTTTTTACCATCATAAATCCGCCTACGCCTCCCAAAATAACGGTAAGAGTACATATAGCCACTACAACGGGAAGTGCAAGAAGTTTTGGGGTTTCTGATGCATTTATAGAATGCATAAATCCAGATGTTTTCATATGGTATCAGCATATCATTTATCAAAATAAAAATCTAGTTAGATATTTAGATATCGCGGAGAAGAGAAGATACTTTTACTTTTAACTTACGTGCAATTTTATGGAGTGTGCGAACAGATGGATTAGCTTTTCCTTTCTCAAGACGTGTGAGATATGTTCTGTCCATATCAGCAATAAATGCAAGATGATCTTGAGATATGCTTTGCTTTTTCCGTATTTCAGCAATTCGTTTGCCAATTTTTAGATACACAAAATTTCCTTTCATGGCTACCATGATGAAGGATATATAAGTAAGAGATTAAACACAGCGGCTTATAAGCCGCAAAAACCTATTTTTAGACTATTATGAAGCCATAAAAAACGCATTAGCGGTGTGTACTATAAACGACATCAATCAAGGAAGTCTTTGAGTTTACGAGCACGAGTTGGATGTTTTAATTTTCGAATCGCTTTTGCTTCGATTTGTCTAATGCGTTCTCTCGTTACTTTAAATTCTTTTCCGACTTCCTCAAGTGTTTTTGGTTTACCATCATCAAGTCCAAAACGCATAATAAGAACTTTTTTCTCTCTAGGAGAAAGTGTCTCTAACACTTTATTCATAGCTTCTTTTAAGAGTTCTTTGGAGACTTTATCATAAAGTGTTGGTTGTGACTGGTCGCTTACAAACTGTTCAAGTGTTGCTTCCTTATCATCTCCAACTGGTGTTGATAACGATTTTGGTTGTTGAGAAATCTTCATGAGGTTTTCGATTTCATCTGTTGTTACCAACATCTCTTTAGCAATTTCCTTTACTGTTGGTTCTTTTCCAAGTTTTTGTGTAAGTTTTCTTTGTGTCTTATAAAAACGATTGATCTGGTCAACCATATGAACAGGAATACGAATGGTACGAGACTGATCGGCGATAGCGCGTGTAATTGCTTGGCGAATCCACCATGTTGCATAAGTTGAGAATTTAAATCCTCTTCTCCAATTATATTTTTCTACTCCTCGAATAAGACCCTTATTACCTTCTTGAATTAAATCTAAGAATGACAATCTTCGACCAAGATATTTTTTTGCAATGGATACAACCAAACGTAGATTTGCCTTAATCAGTTTTTCTTTTGCTTTTTCACTTCCTTTTTCATATGACTTAGCAAGGATTATTTCTTCTTCAAATTTAAGAAGGGGAGTTTTCCCAATTTCTTTTAAGTACTTTTTGATTGGGTCAAGACTTTCACCATGCTTTGCGGTAATGAGTTGTTCTAGTTCCTTTTCAACTTCTTCTGCGCTCTTATGAACCTCTTCTTCTTCTCGTGTCGATATAGTTTCAAAAATATCAATACCTTTGCGAAGTGCATCGTTAAAAAAGTCGTCTATTTCTAGAATATGTTTTTCTGGTTCACTACATATAAGGAAGATATCATCTTGAAGAATAAATCCGTCATCTTCTCCCTGTTGAAGAAGTTCTTTAAAGGTCTTTGGATTTTTCGGCTTTATCATAGCTCCTATTTTATACTGTTGAGCTCATTTTTTCCAGTTCTTTTAATTGTGCCTGTAATTCCTTCAATTTTTCCTCATCAGCCTCAGAAGCAGAATTGAGTAGATTTTTAAGTTTTAATCGCAGTGCATTTCTCTTTATTTCCAAAGCGATATGTTTTATTGAGTTTGTCGCGCTTTGTTCATCTGAAGATGCCTTAAGATAGAGTTCGTCAGCAACTGAGGCTAACTCAGGTGGAAGTGTTTTTATGAACGCATTAATATCAAATACCTCACCTTCCTGAGCTTTTTCATGTAATTTTGTAAATAATTTTCCATAAGAGGGAGACGTAAATACATCATCAGTGATGACATCTTTAATCTCAGACATATAATGGGTAAGTGACTGTGCATGAAGTAGTTGTTCAAGTAAAAATTGCTGAATAACAAGTTCGCGAAGAGGTTTTTTTACCTGAACTTCCTGCTTATTTGGTCTTATAAGGTGTCTTTTTCTATATCCGCGAACAACCCTCCCAGCTGCGTCTTCACTCACATCAAGAAGTTTGGCAAGCTGCTTAATATAATAAGATTGAACAATTGGATTGGTGATTGCGTACAAAAAAGGAGCCATTTCTTCACCAATCTGTTTTTTGTTAAAGGGGTCAGATGGTGGATATTTTTTTGCAAACATTTGCATAAGAAAATCATAAACAGGGATTGGGTGTTCAAGAGATTTTTTGAACTCAATTTCATTTGTACGTACAGCTTCATCTGGATCTTTTCCTCCGTCAATCACTATCACTCCGAGCTCAAACCCCATAGGCTCTGCTACTTCAATGGCTCGACGAATAGCCTCTTCTCCTGCTTTGTCAGCATCAAGTGCAAGATATACTCGACTCGTATATCTCTTGATGAGTTGGAGTTGTTCCGTAGTGAGAGCTGAACCTTTTATTGCAGCAATAGCACTTACTCCTTGTTGAAAAGGCATAATTACATCAAATTCACCTTCAACAAGAATAATCTTATTTTCTTTTTTTACAGCATCTTTTGTCAGATGAAGCCCAAATAACATCGAACGCTTATGATAGAGAGTTGTCTCTGGTGTATTTACATATTTTGCCTCATTATCTCCACTTAAAATGCGTCCAGAAAATCCAACAGTATTACCTCTATGGTCCTTAAGAGGGAACATTACTCTCCCTCTAAAGCGATCATACACTGATCCACCCAGCTGTTTTTGTACACAAAGACCACTATCTACAAGCTCTTTATTTTCAAACTTTTTAGTATGGAGAAATCGGGTAAGTGAATCCCAAGAAGATGGGGAATAGCCAAGCTGGAAAGTCTCAATAATCTTATCGGAGATAGAGCGATTCTTCAGATAATCAAGCGCTGGCTTACCAATAGAAGATTTAGTGAGAATATAATGATAAAAATCGGTCGCTACTTGATTAACTTTGATTAATCTTTCTTTGTAATGAACAATTTTATCTTCAACAGGCATTTTTTCGATTACAATGCCATAACGCGTAGCAAGATCGGTGAGAGCTTCAAGAAAGGAGAGGTTTTCATACTTCATATAAAAAGCAATTGCATCACCTCCAACCCCACAAGAACCAAAACAACGCCAGAGTTGACGATCAGGGGAAACGACAAATGAAGGT
>JAPLYR010000040.1 GCA_026395455.1 Candidatus Roizmanbacteria bacterium
ATAAGACGTATATTATGGAAGAAGGAAAAAAATTAATGAAAATGGGATTTACAGTTGAAGACATTGATATTAGAGGAAAAAAGAAAGATGAATTAAGACAGATTCTCATGGATAAAGATGTGATTTATGTTGCAGGTGGTAACTCTTATTATCTGTTAAAACAGATTAAAGAAAGCGGATTTGATGCTCTTGTCGCAGAACGCGTTAACAATGGGGCTATTTATATTGGCGTGAGTGCCGGGAGTTATGTAGCTTGTCCTACAATCGAGCAACACAATTGGAAGCATTTAGGAAGCGATCAATTTGGACTAGTAGACCTAACTGCTATGAATCTTGTCCCTTTTTTGATCTTTGCACATTTTGAAGAAAAAATGAGAGAGTTGGTTGAAAAAAATGTCGTATCAACCAAGTATCCAGTAGTTGCTCTGTATGATACACAGGCAGTGTTAGTTGAGAATGGGAAGTGGAAAATTGTGGGGGAAGGGAAAAGAGAATTTTATAATGGCTTCAAGGAAACACTCATTTAAGGTAAAATAGGAGGATGATATCAAACACCCTTACCGATGAAAGAATTAAAAGACTGACCCATGTAGCCTCCCACAGACTTCATGACATCATAGTTCTTGAAAATATACATGATCCACACAATGCTGCTGCAGCTCTGCGTAATTGTGATGCATTTGGTATTCAAGAGGTCCATGTCATATTTGAAACAGAAAAAATGTTTAACCCTGAAAAATTAGGGAAACTTACCTCAGCCTCTGCGAATAAATGGTTAACCATAAAAACGTGGAAAACTACTGCAGAATGTTTTGCAGAGTTAAAAAAAAGAAATTACACAATTATTGCGACGGCAATAAGCGAAAAAGCCGTATCTTTTGAATCTTTTGAACTCCCAAAAAATCCCTGTGCGATTGTATTTGGTAATGAAGGGTTTGGAATTACTGAAGTTGCAAAAAAATTGGCAGATACTCTCCTATATATACCTATGTATGGATTTGTTGATAGTCTCAATCTGTCGGTTACGGTAGGTGTGGTAACACACTATTTGCGCACCAAGCGAATGAAGGGGAGTGAGGCTTGCTATTCACAATCCGAAGCTGCAGCCTTGGCTGAACAATGGATTCGTCGTGATGAAGAGAGTCGAAGGCGTGTATAATGTATAGTGACTAGTGATTAGAAATTTATCAAAGTAGTATATGTCAAACTTAACACTGAACGATATTCTTACCAAATTGCAGAAAGATGTTTTTGTACAAGATTACTCAAAAAAACAACCAATCGAGGGAGTAAAAATTGTAGAAGTAAAACGAATGGCGGGAGAAGATGGTACATTTGAAGATCTTCTTCGGCTTGATGAAACTGGTCATTTAGAATTATTTCCTGAAATTCAGGTACGCCAAATCAATAGATCAAAATTACTACCTGGCTCCATAAAAGCATGGCATCTACACTTTAATCAAGAAGACGTTTGGTATATTGCGCCAGAAGATCACATGATTCTTGGACTGTGGGATACACGAGAAAATTCCCCCACAAAGGATAAGACAATGAAAGTAGTTATGGGAAATGGCACTTCAAAATTGGTTGTAGTACCACGGGGAGTTGCCCATGGGGTTGTTAACGTTGCATCCACTCCAGGATCTATTTTCTATTTTGTCAACAATCAATTTAAACTTACTGAAGCGGATGAACGAAGACTAAAATGGGATGCTCTGGGCGCCTCTTTTTGGGAAGTAGAAAAGGGTTGAAAAGTATAGTAGTATGAGTATATGGATGAACAACCTGTACCTACTCAACCACTCCCTGTAAAAACTCAAACACCACCTGTAAAAAAGATGAGAGTTAGCATAGTTGTTGTCCTTGGGGTCCTTTTTGTATTTGTAATTGGGTTAATTGTTTTTCTTTCCAGATCAAAAAAACAAGAGGATAAGATTGTTCCACCAAGCGTAACTACTTCTTCATTTGAAAACACCGTTTTCGAAAAAGCTACGATAAAAAAATTTACTTCTGATACAGAATTCACATCTTTGATGAGTGAAGTGAAAAATAGCGATTCACGCGCACTTCCTATCACGGGAGGAGGAATGGCAGAGACATCAGGTTTAAAATCACTTTCTTCCGTGGCAACTGATCAGACTGTTGATAGGTCTTCAACCACAAATGTACAAGTTGTAGGTATTGATGAGCCTGATATTGTAAAAACAGACAGTTCATCAATCTATTATTCAAAAACTGGTCAATACAGATACTACACATCCGCCACTCAAGGAATGACTCTGGAAAGTAATATGACGAGTTCAAGAAGAATAATGCCTCCTCAATACACACAAACAAATGAAATTGTTACAGTTGGAGCACTCCCTCCATCATCGATGAAGATGCAGAGTTCAATACCAGAAAGTGGCGAGATGCTTATCTCAGACAAAGTTTTAGTTATTTTTACGACCGATACTACTAATGGAAATTTGCAATTAGTCGGTTACTCTATTACTAATCCAAACACTCCTAAGAAATTGTGGGAACTTCCTTTTTCAAGTAGATCACAAAAAATTGCTGCACGATTATATAAAAATACACTGTACCTTGTTACCTCGACATCTCCAACATTTCCAAAACCTTGCCCAATGCCATTAGTGGCAGGTAAAGTGAATGTAAGCATTCGTTGTACTGATATTTATATGCCATCAAGCAGACCCATAAGCAATGCAGTATATTCTGTTTTAAAAATAAATCCTCAAACTGGTGGAGTTGAAAAAACACTATCATTTATTGGGCAACTTGGTCAAAGTACTGTCTATATGTCTCCAGAATCTCTCTATTTAAGCTATGAAGTAGAAGGAAATAGTATAAGCATACTTAATCAGTTCATTGTTGAAAATCAGGGAATGTTTCCACAATACAATGAAGAGAAAATAAAGAAGCTAGATGGATATGATTTGTCACTTTCTACTAAAGAAGTTGAAATGAATTCGCTTCTTTCACAATATTTAACCAATATGGAGAGTGATGAAAAACTAAAACAAGAAAATCAACTCGTAAATGCATTCAAAAAATTCTTATTTAAATATAAAAGATCGATGGAATACACGGGTATTATTAAAGTTAATAATAGTGACCTTACTATTACTGCATCAGGTAAAGTACCTGGCGTTGCTCTTAATCAATTTTCATTCGATGAATGGAAGGGAAATTTGCGTGTTGCTACGACCATTGGGGGAAGAAATCCGTTTTACATGATTGGGGGAAGTGATCTTACCGCACAAATAAGCGATGCATATGTTCTTGGTCCTAATCTGGAAGTGAAAGGATATGTAAAAGATTTAGGAAAAACAGAACGTATTCTAATCCAAACTCGCCACTTGTGAAAGGGGAGTTGAAAATCCCTGGGTATTCCTCGTATTTACATCCAATTGATAGCCATCTGATATTGGGAATTGGCAGAGAAAATCAAGTGAAATTATCACTCTTTGACGTCACAGATCCAAAAAATCCAAAAGAAGTATCCCGATATGATCTTGCATCGGAATATTATTCAGCTGCAATGGATAACCATCATGCCTTTTTACAAGATCCAAAATATAAGGTGTTTTTCCTTCCTGGTAGTCGAGGGGGATATATATTCTCCTATGAGGCAAACACGCTTTCGCTTGTAAAAGCATTAGAATCTTCCACAGTAAAACGTGGTTTGTATTTAAATGACTACATGTACATTGTTTCAGATATTGGTATTACGTCATTTAAAGAAGGAACATGGGAAAAAGTGGGAGAATTTACATACGAAAAAAAGGAAACACCTGAGCCAACAATAATGCCATTGCAACCAGTGCCATTGCCTGTCGAGATAAAAAATCAGTCAAGTGAGAGTTCGACTTTAAAACAGTAGGATTCTTTTACCAATCTTTTTTGTAGTACTTTTTACCTTTAAGGTTTTTTGGAAGGTATTCTTGCTCTACTTTTATTCCTTTATCTTTTTCTACGAGCCAAGGGTATCGGACATGTCCTTTCCCATACTCAAATTGCTTCATAACCTTGTTTGATGCATTTCTCAGGTGAAGAGGTATAGGTGATAAATTCTCTTCATCAATATCACTCATCGCTTCCCAAAAAGCCATAGATGATGCGATTGATTTTTTTGCAGTGGCAAGATATGTTGCGGTTTGTGCAAGTATGAGGCCTGATTCTGGCATTCCGATCAAATGAACTGCTTGCATACAGGCTGTTGCAACAACAAGTGCCGTTGGTTGAGCATTACCTATATCTTCACTGGCGAATATAACCATTCTTCGTGCAATAAAGACTGGGTCCTCTCCAGCTTTGATCATGCGAGACAAATAATGCACAGTTGCATCAGGATTACTCCCTCTCATACTTTTTATAAATGCTGAGATTGTGTCATAATGCCAATCTCCCTTTTTGTCATAATATATTGCCTTTCGTTGAATAGCTTCTTCTGCAAGTTTTAATGTAATTTTTCTTCCAAAAGAAGACGCCAGTTCTACTGCATTAATTGCAGTTCGTGCATCGCCATTACTACTTTTTATTATGTGTTTTATTGCCTCGTCATCCCATTTAAACCCTTTGTAATTGTTTACTGCCCGTTTGACTATCTTTTCCATTTCAGCATCTGTAAGAGCATACAGCACATAGACTTGTGAACGCGAAATGAGCGGGGCATTTACTTCAAAACCAGGGTTTTCTGTTGTTGCCCCGATAAGGATGATTGATCCATCTTCTACATGAGGAAGAAATGCATCTTGCTGGCTTTTGTTAAATCGATGTATTTCATCAACAAATAAGACGGTTTGTTTCTTAAAAAGAGATTGATCTTCTTTAGCTTTTTTAATTACCAATCGTATCTCAGCAACGCCCCCAGTAACTGCAGAAAACTGAATAAACTCAGCTTCAACATAGGTAGCAACAAGGCGAGCTAGTGTTGTTTTGCCACAGCCCGGAGGTCCCCATAAAATAAGTGAAGTAATATTCCCACTTTCCAAGAGTTTTCGTAGTGGTTTATTCTTTCCAACTAAATGTTGCTGTCCGATGACATCATCAAGATTTTTTGGTCGTAGCTGTTCCGCGAGTGGAATCATATCAGACATATCATAAAACAAAAAGAAGAATAAAGAAAGGCAAGATGCTCATCATAACTAGTTGTGCTTCTGGATTAGCCAGAGCAGTCTGTAATTTATCTCCTATATGAGAGATCATCATAACTGGGTTTTTTAAAAGAGTTTGTTTTGGAATTTGGTGAATAGTATAGAGCGTATAGGTATCTTTGTTAAATAGAATTGTTGAAGAATAATCTATATCCTTCATCAGCATTTCAACTATATACGTTTTATCTTTTGAATTACTAATAAGTGGAAAACCAAATGGATAGGAGGCACTATTTCCTATTTCGGCTGGTGAGGTATCTTGAGATGCATACCAATTATCCATACCTTTTTCCTTCATGCGGATCATAAATCTTTGATTTTTTGTGGGATCAACAAATATTCTCTTATTGGTTATTTTTCCCATAGTACTTGTAAGATGAACTAATATCACTCCCATATTATTTTCTTGAGAAACAAAGGAAAAAGTGTGTGGATTGTCTGAAATTGCGATTGTTGAGGGGATGACGTGAGTATATTTTTTCTGAATCGAAAAGAAATTAAACTGAGATGTATATACTGAAAAAAAGAGAAGCAGAATAAAAGTTGCAAGTATTCCATATATAAGCTTCATGTTTTGGGAGATTATCTTTTTTGGTTTTTTATCTGGCTTAAACTGGAAGTACGGTGTCTCAATGATGTAATGAATTGCCACAGCAACTAAGAAAAAAATCACTGCAGTTATTATTAAAAATGCAATGTTAGTTAGTACACTTGTAGGTTTAAATAGAAGATGCATCCCGTCAACAATCGCCGTATGCCCAATATACATAGAATAACTTATGGTACCCAAAAAAATAAATGCTTTTCTTTGAAAGAGCCTGCTTAACAAAGTATCTTGTTCTATAAGAGAGTAGACAATATAACCAAAAGGGAATACAAGGAAAAGACGAAATATCGTAGTATATATACCGTACACTTTGCCCAAACAAAGATATGAAAGAAACAACACTAAAAGAAAAGATATTGGGTTAATCAGTAGTTTAGAAATAGATGATATTTCGTTCTTTTTACTTCTTCGAATAATAGTAGCGATACCAATACCTCCACAAAAGTAGATAAAGTACTCGACATATAACATTGACATACCTGGAGTATGTTTGAACAACAATGACAATCCAAAAAGAAATGGAAATAACAAAATACAGAATAATAATGTGAACAATCGATTCTTTTTTTGAAGAGCTTGTACTGTTCCTGAAAAAAGAAATGGATACAAAATATAAAAAATCATTTCTGGTGCTAGACTCCAATAGACGCCGTCCAGTAATGGAATGTAATTGCCGAGTGCAAGAGTAAGGGTTGCATTTGAAGCAAATATTGATCCTTCTTTGAGAAAAAAAGGAAGAGAGTCAAACCATATTGGCGGACTGCGCATAATAAAAAAACCATACCACACTGCAACAACACACTGGAGAATAATAAAAAGTTTAATGAGAATACTTCCTTTATGAAATCGTTCAATAATATAAACCCAGATTAGGCGTGCTAAAAAAGCAACAGAAAGGATAAGAGCAATTCGGGCAATAAGAGGAGTTTGAGGAAACAATCGAAAAACCCACATACATGTAGCCATCACTAAGAAAGGCGGGAAAATACGGGCGTACCTTCGTTCAATAAACTCACTTGGTTGAGGATTTGCATATAAATACCCCATGAGGAATCCCGATAAGATAAAAAAGAAAGTAACACCTAAGTTTCCACTGGTAAAGAAGAACTGAATAATGGGGCGTATATAAATTGGAACAGCTTCAGCGATATAACGAGAATCGATGTGGTTTAAAAATACCAATAGGATTGCAAATCCTCTGAGTCCATCAAGTACATCAAGTCTTCTTACTACCTTTGTTTTTTCTTGTTCAGACATGGATTATTATACAAAAAACAATATCAATACTAAAAGAGGGAAAATACACAGAGAAACTATAAGTGCAGTTCTATTACTAAAAAAAGACTCCAATTTAGTTAATGAATAGGAAAGTAATTTAAGTGGGTGAGAGACAAGATCTCGTTTATCCATTTGGGAAACAGCAGTTATTGTGAGCGGAGTTGTGTTGAGGGTTATCTTCTGTGGGGGAATATTTTGTGAGTTAATTTCAAGAATATATTTTTTATTCTTCGAATCAGCTAAGGTTGGAAAACCAAATAGGAGTGGTCCAGATTTATTTATTTTTGCCAGATTCGTTTCTTGAGTAGCATACCAGCTTTTTGCATTACTTTCTTTTAACCTCAATGTAAGTATACGATGATCATTTGCTTCTTGTGAAGATACGGTATGGGTAAGGGGAATAAGTACCACACCCATATTGTTTTCTTTCGGTATGAATGAAACAATGAGAGGTTTAGAAGAAAGAATGAGTGAGTTATATGTTTTTTCTTGCGAAAAAAAATTAAATTGTGAAGAATACGCGCTAAAAATTAAAATAGAATATATAAAAATTAAAATAAAAAGGGTAAATTTCAATAAGCCTGGGGTAAGTTTTACTTCTCGTTTCATGGGCTTAAACATAAAGTAAGGAGACTCAATTATGTTATGTATTACATAGGAAACTGCAATTATCACCAATAGTGTCACTATTAAAAAAAAGACCTCGGTCAAAGCATTTATTGGCTTATATAGGAGACGCATTCCGTCGATAAGGCTTGTACTACAGATATACAATGAATAGCTTATAGCTCCTAAAAAAATAAAGAATTTATTTGAAAAAAATCGTGAAAGTGCTGTTGAATTATCTAATAAGCCATATACTACAAACCCCAATGGTATTGAAAGAAATAAAATAGCTAATAAGTTGAAGATTTGAAGTGAACCGACAGAAATAAAGTAGGACGCAAATAATACTAAGAAAAAAAAGAGCGGATGGAATAGATTGCGGAGAAATGGTGGGAGTTCTATTTCTTTTTTTTGTTTAGC
The DNA here is from genome assembly GCA_026395455.1 of Candidatus Roizmanbacteria bacterium. Classification (GTDB taxonomy): domain Bacteria; phylum Patescibacteriota; class Microgenomatia; order UBA1406; family GWC2-37-13; genus JAKBEU01. The sequence goes on from JAPLYR010000040.1 coordinate 8,071, forward strand.
AATAATCGCGATAGATATTCCTATAAAGAAATAAATAAAATACTCTATGTCCATTATGCTAAGTCCCTTTAATTCTTTGAATAGGAGAGCAGTACCAAAAAAGAATGGAAATAAAGAAAAAAATAGAAGTGCTTTTACACGTGATTGCCTATTCTGTACTCGTAATACGAGTGGGGCAATAAGCGAAGGATAAAGAAGATAAAATAGTATTTCACAGATAAGTGTCCAATATACGATATCAAGCATTGGAACGTAGTCACCTAGGGGAAGAGTAAGTGTAGCGTTCACCGCGATCGTTGTAGTCCATTGGACAAATGAAGGGAGTGAATGAAACCATACGGAAGGGAGGCGCATAATGAAAAAACCGTACCAAATGGCAGTAAGCAATTGAAAAAAAAGAAACAATTTTACTGTTAGCCTTCCAAGACTCAATTTTTCGATAACATGTACCCACAACACTCGAAACAGTGCGGCAATCGCAAACAGTATGACGATTCTTGAGAAAAGAGAAAGCTGAGGATATACCCGAAAAATACCCATACATAAAACCATCGTGATAAAGGGAGGAAAAATACGCGTGTACCGTCTCTCAATAAACTCATCTTGATGAGGTTGAGGATACAAAGTAGACATGAGAAAACCAGAGAGAATAA
>JAPLYR010000072.1 GCA_026395455.1 Candidatus Roizmanbacteria bacterium
AGTCCTTCTGAAAGAAGTTTTACGATGGTAAGCCTATTTGCAAATTCTTCAATTTCAGCAAGAGTCAACATATCCCGAAGAAGTGCGCCCATTTCCACTTCAGTCTTCAAAGAAGATAACACTTTTACGAGTAATTTTTCCCGATCATTTTTTGGTTTGTATGCTTCCTTCTTTTTATATTCGGTTGCTGCTGCTTTTCGTATATTAGCCATACTCTATTATATCACTCTTGACAAATACCAAATAACGTGTTAACATACTACCATGTTAGTTCAATTACTATTTTCACTATTACTGGAAGTTTCACATCATTACTCCGCCAAGGTGGGGTAGTTCTAGTAAAAAAAATATTTACTAAACCCCGCCACAAGCGGGGTCTTTTTTTAATATGAAAAACTTAAATAATGGTTCAATAAAATTAGCAATCCAAAAAAATGGAAGACTTACTGAAAGCACATTGGGACTTTTGAAAAGTGCTGGTCTTGAATTTGAAAATTATAAAAAACAGTTATTCTCATCATGTTGGAATTTTCCACTTAATATCGTTTATTTAAGAGATGATGATATCCCCGATTATGTAGCGAGTGGAGCTGTTGATTTAGGGATAGTTGGAGAAAATATAATCATTGAACAAAGGAACGATGTCACAATGCAATTAAAGCTCGGTTTTGGATATTGTTCACTTTGTTTAGCCGTACCAAAAGAATCACCTATCACTTCAAGTTCTGAGCTCAATAACAAAAAAATTGCAACTTCATATCCACAATCCACGAAGCGATATTTAAATGAAAAAGGGATTGAGGGAGAAATAGTGAAAATCAATGGTTCTGTTGAAATAGCTCCTTCACTCGCAATGGCAGATGCAGTAATAGATCTTGTATCCTCAGGTAGTACTTTAGCACTCAATGATCTTCGTGTAATTGAAAAAATATTTGATTCCCAAGCGGTACTTATCAAGAGCAATACTGTATCTAAAGTAAAAAATAACATTGTCAAAAAACTATTAATACGAATAAGTGGAGTACTTGCTGCCCAAAACTATAAATATGTCATGATGAACGCTCCTGAATCTATCCTAAAGACTATTCAGAAAATTGTCCCTGGGCTAAAGTCCCCGACAGTTTCGTCTCTTTCAACAAAGGGGTGGATATCCATCCAAACAGTCATTAAAGAAGATGTATTTTGGGAAACAATAGAGAAACTAAAAGAGGTAGGTGCAACGGGAATTCTCGTATTACCAGTTGAAAAATTAATTTTATGAAAATTATTAAGCTAGAAAATGTATCCCCTTTAGATTATCAAAGAATAGTCAATCGTTCTGCTGGAGCGAATGGATTAATAATGCCAGAAGTTAAAAAAATAGTGAACGAAATAAAGCTAAATGGCGATAAGGTAATACTCAATAAGTATCAAAAGAGATTTGGAAAAAATATAGGAATTCAAGTTACAACTGAAGAAATCAATGAAGCATACAAAAACATTACTAAAGAAACAATTAAATCACTCAATCAAATGATAAAGAATATTACTCTTGTGCAACGTGCACAATTGCCTAGAAAAAAAGATACTATTGTGAGTTCTGAATATGGTGTGAAAGTATGGAGGGAATGGAGACCAATTGAAAAGGTAGGGTTATATATCCCGGGAGGAAAAGCAGTCTACCCTTCATCTGTATTAATGAGTGCGATCCCTGCTCAAATTGCAGGATGCAAGGAAATTATTATGTGTTCGCCTGCCAAACCTGATGGAAAAATTCCTTCAGCCACACTAGTTGCTGCTGATATGGTTGGCATTAAAAAAATATTTAAAGTTGGTGGAGCAGAAGCAATTGCAGCGATGATGTACGGGACAAAAACAATTCCAAACGTATATAAAATATTTGGTGCTGGAAATTCTTATGTTACCGCAGCAAAAATATTGGCACTAGAAAAAATTAGTATAGATATGCCAGCTGGGCCTTCTGAGGTATTTATTATTGCCGATGAAACTGCCAATCCTTCTTATATTGCAGCAGATTTGTTAGCCGATGGTGAGCATGGTGAAGATTCTGCATGTGTTCTTATAACAACATCAAAGAAAATTGCAGTGGAAACAATAAAAGAGATTAAACGACAACTGCCAAATCTTGTAACACAAGATAGAGCGCGTGAATCTTTAAGAAGATATGGATTGTTTGCCACAGTTAACTCTATTGATGAGGCAATTGAGTTTACAAATGTGTATGCACCTGAGCATTTGGAAATTATGACGAGAAATGCCGACTCAATAGTTTCTCAAATTAAAAACGCTGGGTCGGTGTTTATTGGTAAATGGACAACAAAATCAAGTGGTGACTATGCAACTGGAGCAAACCACGTCTTGCCAACAGGAGGGATGGCAAAGATGTATCCACCACTTGGAGTTGACGCATTTGGGAAGTGGATGCAAGTACAGAAATGTACCAAACAAGGATTACAGAAGTTAAAAGTAACAATTGAAACAATAGCGGAAGTTGAGCAATTACCAGCTCACAAAAACTCTGTTTCAATTCGATTTAAAAAATAATATGACCCTTCAATAGACTCAGGGTCATAGTGAGTTATACCAAAACTATGAACAAAAAAATAAAAATTAGAAAAGATCTAAAAAATTGGCAAGAATATATACCTGTACAAAGTGCAGAACGTATTTCATTGGATAAAAAAATTGAGATAGACCAAATAGATAAGCTTGACGCAGGTGAAAATGTATATGGACCATCACCTCGAGTTCAAAAAAAACTATTTCAATTTAAAGGATATCAGTTTTATCCAGATCCAGAGTATTGTCAGTTAAGAAAAGAAATAAGTAGATACGCAAAAGTCAAAGAACAACAAGTATTTGTTTCCAATGGTGCAGACGAAATAATAGATCTCATTTTACGACTTATATTGAATGTTGGAGACGAGGTAATTGACTGTCTTCCAACATTCAGTTCATATTCTCTATCGACAATCTTAAATCGAGGCGTCCTCAAAGTGATTAAACGTAAAAAAGATTTTTCAATTGATGAAGATATGATCATAAGAGCAATTACAAAAAAAACGAAAGTTATTTTTATATGTAATCCAAATAATCCAACGGGAACTATTACTTCTATTGGGAATATACAAAAAATACTTAAGAAAGACGTTTTGGTTTGCATCGATGAGGCATATATTGAATTTGGGGGAGAATCTGTTGTTTCACTCTTGGATAACTATTCAAATCTGGTAGTTATCCGCTCCTTCAGTAAGTGGGCAGGTATCGCAGGGCTCCGCTTAGGATATGGATTAATGGATGAGCGTTTAGTAGGAGAGTTAATGAAGATTAAACCTCCGTATAACGTAAATTATGCTGCGGTTATAGCAGGTATTGCGGCACTTCAAGATAGCACATATAGAAAAGAAACAGTAAAAACAATTATTAATGAGAGGAATAAGATGGAAAAACAGATTACTGCACTAGATTCCTATGTGGTATTTCCATCTAGTGGGAATTTTATATATGTACAGACAACAAAAAAACAGTTGGAAAATATTAAAAAAGAATGCAAAAGACGAAACGTTTCTCTAAGGTTTTATGATTTACAAAATGGTGGGGCAATACGAATAACCGTTGGGACTCCTATTCAGAATAGGGGAATAGTTAATATATTAAAAAATATATATGAAAAAATCATTTGATTCCTTGATATTTGATATGGATGGTGTCCTTGTGGATGTAAGGATGTCTTATAGAAAAGCTATAAAAAAAACAGCCGAGTATTTTCTCAAAAGAAAGATTAAAGATGAAGAGGTTAATTCAATTAAACAGAGAGTTGGAATGAATAATGATTGGGACGCAACTTATGAACTTATTAATAATATAAAGATTCCATATAGAGAAGTGAAAGATATGTTCCAAAGAATATACTTGGGAGTTGGAAGTGAAAAAGGTCTCATCGATAATGAAACGTTATTAATTTCGAAAAATGATTTATCAAGATTAAAAAATATATATGGAAAATTAGGTATTGCAACCGGTAGACCCAAAGAAGAAGCTCAATATGTTCTTGACAGATTTGAGTTGAAGGAACTATTTGATGTCGTTGTAACAAAGGAAGACACACAAAAGGAAAAACCATATCCTGATCCCATATTAAAAGCTATAAAAGTTTTAGGAGTTAAAAAAAGTGTTTACATCGGAGATAGTCCAAGTGATGTTGTCGCGGCAACTGCAGCTGGAATACCAATTCTGTTTGTTGGAGAAAATAAAGAGGCAACTATTTGCTTTAGTTCAATATTAGACGTTGTTGATTATCTTGTATGAAAAGAAACGCTCAAATAAAAAGAAAAACAAATGAAACAGATATCGACATTTCCCTTGTAATTGACGGGAGAGGGAAAAGAATAATCGAGACGCCGATAGGGTTTCTTAACCACATGTTAGATTTGCTTGCGAAGCAGGGGTTATTTGATCTAAAAATTAAAGCTATAGGAGATATATATATTGATGAACACCACACTGTTGAAGATGTGGGGATAGTTTTAGGTCAGACATTTGCAAAGGCACTCGGTGATAAAAAAGGAATTAATCGATATGGATTTTTTATCCTTCCAATGGATGAATCATTAGCTACAGTAGCTGTTGATTTTGCAGGACGAAGTGCATTCACCTTGCAATGTGAATTTAGGAGAGAAAAAGTAGGGGATCTAAGCACAGAGCTTATCTATGATTTTTGGGATGCATTTGCGCAAAATGCAAAAGCAAATATATTTATAAAAGTTGAAAATGGACGCAACGATCACCACAAAATTGAAGCTATTTTTAAGGCTTTGGCAAAAGCATTACGAATGGCTTGTGAATTTGATAAACGTGCACTATTAGAAATTCCATCGACAAAAGGAACTTTATGATCACTATTATTGACTACGGCTTAGGAAATTTAGGAAGTGTAAAAAATGCTCTAGATAAACTAGGTATTAATTCTTTGATTTCAAAATCTACAACTGATATAGAAAAAGCCGATGGGCTTATTTTTCCTGGAGTAGGAGCGGCAGGAGAAGGAATGAAAAATATCACAAGAGAGAAGCTTGACAAAATTATCAAACAAGAAGTAAGTAAGGGAAAACCAATCTTAGGTATATGTTTAGGCATGCAGCTATTTATGAGTAGAAGTGAGGAAGGAAATGTAAATTGCCTCAATATAGTTGAGGGGCTAGTGCAAAAATTTATGACCCAACTTAAAGTTCCCCAAATCGGGTGGAATACAGTTCAAATAGAAAAGGATGCAAAGTTATTTGTAGACATTCCTCAGAATAGTTATTTCTATTTTGTGCATAGCTACTATTGTTTGCCAACCAATAAAGTCGCCATTGGTAAAACAACATATGAAACACAATTTTGTAGTGCTTTACAGAAAGATAATATCTATGGCGTTCAGTTTCACCCGGAAAAAAGTGGGAGTAGTGGACTGCAGTTACTAAAAAATTTTACAAAAATAGTATATGAAAATAATACCAGCAATTGATATAAGAAATGGGAAATGTGTTCGATTATTTCAAGGGGACTATACCCAAGAAACAGTCTATGAGGATGATCCAATCGTTGTGGCAAAAAAATGGGAAGCGCAAGGAGCCCAAATACTTCATGTTGTTGATTTGGACGGAGCAAAAGAGGGAAAAATAATAAATATAAATAGCATAAAAAAAATAGTAAACGCTATTTCCATCCCAATTCAAGTAGGAGGTGGCATTCGTTCACTTTCATCAATTTCCGAATTAATTAGCAGTGGTATATCGAGAGTTATATTGGGAACAGTTGCTATCGAAAACAGGAACTTACTTTATAAGGCAATAGATATGTGTGGAGAAAAAATAGTTATTTCACTTGATGCAAAAGATGGTGTTTTGATGAAGAATGGATGGTTAGAAAAAACAAACAATAATCTAGTTTCTGCTATTCAAGAATTAAAAAAAAGTGGAGTGCGGTCTTTTATTTTTACTGACATAAATAAAGACGGGACAATGACAGAACCAAACTATAAAATCATTCAATCGCTAATTGAAAATCTAAATATAGATTTAACAATTGCAGGTGGTATTTCGTCAAGTGAGCAAATAGTCAGATTAAAAGAAATGGGCGTAAAAAGTGTCATTATCGGTAAGGCAATATACGAAGGAAAAATTAATTTAAAGGAGGTAATACAATATGTTAGCTAAACGAATAATACCCTGTCTTGATGTTGATAATGGGCGTGTCGTAAAGGGAGTTAATTTTGTACAACTTAAAGACGCTGGAGATCCTGTTGAGCTTGCAAAGTTCTATTATCAAGAAGGTGCGGATGAGTTAGTTTTTTTAGATATCACAGCATCAAGCGATAATAGAAAAACAATGATTGAAGTGGTTAAGAAAGTTGCCCAAGAACTTTTTATTCCTTTTACTGTTGGAGGTGGAATTCGTTCGGTGCAAGATATAAAAGGTATTCTCCTGGCAGGAGCGGATAAAGTTGCTGTTAACACAGCAGCAATAAAAACTCCTCAACTTATTAGTGAGGGAGCAAGAATGTTTGGAAATCAATGTATCGTAGTTGCAATCGATGCAAAAAAAAATAGAAGAAAATGGGAAGTATATATTAATGGAGGAAGAACGCCTACTGGCATAGGTGTTTTAGACTGGGCACAACAAGTGGCAAAATTAGGGGCAGGAGAAATCCTACTTACCAGTATGGATCGGGACGGCACAAAGAAGGGATTTGATATTAACTTAACAAAAGTAATATCTGAAAGTGTCGCTATCCCAGTTATTGCATCTGGTGGAGCAGGAACAAAGGAAGATTTTATGGCAGTTTTGAAAGAGGGAAAAGCAGATGCAGCACTAGCCGCATCATTATTTCATTTTGGAGAGTTCTCTATTAGTGAAGTAAAAGAATATTTAATAGACAACAAAATAGAAGTTAGAAAATAAATTATATGGACATAACAAATATTGATTTTAAAAAGATGAATGACATTATCCCAACAATCATTCAAGATAGTAAAACAAATGAAGTGTTTATGCTGGGATATATGAATAAAGTATCACTTCAAAATACCATAAAGACAGGGGATATACATTTTTGGAGCAGAAGTCGTAATATGCTTTGGAAAAAGGGTGAAACATCAGGCAATCAACTTAAGGTTAAAGAAATATATTTAGACTGCGATGGAGACACTTTATTAATAAAAGTTCAGTTAATTGGAATAAACGTTTGTCACACGGGAAAGAGAACATGCTTTACTAAACAATTATCATTTACACAGAAATAATATGAAACTTGAAGAGTTGTATGAAATTATAAAAAAAAGGAGAGAAATAAAACCAAAAGGATCGTATGTCACTAGCCTTATTAGTCAAGGCACTGATCGTATTATCCAAAAAGTAGGAGAAGAAGCCGTTGAGGTTGTTATTGCAGCAAAAAATTCGAACAATAATAAACTAATTTCTGAATCTGCAGATTTACTCTTTCACTTATTAATTCTTTTAGAAACGAAGGGGATTACTTTAGATGAGATTTACGAAGAGTTAAGAGCAAGAAACCTCAGTTAAATTATATTTTCCTACTATCATATGCCCAATGAAGAAGGGCTTGTCTTTGTCGTGGTCGACAAGTTAAATCTCCTGGCGAGCAATTTTTTTGTATTTGAGATATATGACGTTTCATAGCTTTCCATCTTTTTATTTGTCGTTCATCATCGATTTGTCTTCTTCCTCTGTAATATCGACAATACCATTGAAACCATCCGCGCGGATCATTAGGATGTATCCAATTCTTATCTTTCCAAACAGAAAGAGGTTGACTGGCGTCAACTTTAAAATAGTTTAATGTTGGGTCGTGAGTATCATGTGCAAATTTTGCATGTGTAAACCAGTCCTTCGGAAACTCATCTACAGAATCCCTCATATATACTCCTCCAAATATCCCAAGTTCTAGCA
>JAPLYR010000121.1 GCA_026395455.1 Candidatus Roizmanbacteria bacterium
ATACTCATTTCGAAGGGATTTGTCTCCGTAATCCGAAATTTCATTTCGGAAACGGAGCCAAAAAAAATCCCCGCTTTCGGCGGGGTTCTTAATACACAAAAACCTCCCGCCTTATGGCTGGAAGTAATAATATGCAATAACAGTAACAATATTTTTCATACCTAGTGTAATTATACCTTATTTTTTATATTAATTGGCCCTGTTCATATTCTTCGTCCGCATGAGACTGAAATTGTGATGCGGGAATGGTGAGTTTATTCTGCGGTCTTAAAAAACCAAATAGTATCCAGGGTGGATAATAAGTATGAGTAGCTGTGTACTTTGGATAATATACATCAAATTGATCATCAGGTTCATGTGTTACAAAAAGTACTTGCCCCCGTTGATGATAATGAGCGAATTCTTTTGGTACCAACGCAACTGGAAGTTCTTTTGTCTTTAATATCCCTTGGGGAAATATATGTGTTTTATTAAGCTGTTTTGACTGAGCCCAAATGGTAGAGTTTAATAATAAAATATGCGTTACAGGAAGTAAAGACGGGTCAAAGCCTAGTCTTTCATTCACGCTCATAGGCACATGATACACTTTCCCTATTTTATGTCAAGCATCATTCTTCCATCAACGATATGAAGGCCGGAGTCAGTGACAAGTGTTGGATTTAAGTCTATTTCTTGAATTTGAGGATAGGTGTTCATAAGCATTCCTAAATTATCAAGAATTTCATAGAGCTTTTCTTCATCCACTGGCGAAGATCCTCGAAATCCTTCCACAATTTTTTGCACTTTTGACGAACGTATTTTTTTAAACATGTACTCAAATGAGAATGGGTAGATGAAGCTTACAACACTTTGTATTAATTCAGCATAGATACCTCCTAAGCCAAGAAGAAGAACAATTCCAAATTGTCGATCACGCTTTGCACCAATAATAAGTTCATGTCCCTTCATCATTTTTTGCAAATATACATTTTTTTCATTTGTCACTTCAGATAGATCATGATACTCATTAAGCAACTCTTCTTCGTTTTGAATATTCACACGTACTCCTTTTACTTCTGTTTTGTGAGTTATTTTTTCTGAAGCAGTTTTCATAACGAGTGGATACCCAATTTCTTTTGCAATGGTTTTTACTTCCTCACCTGAATGAGCAACAATCAGAGAGAGAGCGTTTATTCCGGCTGAAGCAAGAACGGTGTTTGTTTCGAAAGGTGTTAATACATTTTTTTTAGGAATACTCACTCGCTTTGATTCCTCAATTATTTTTTTTATATCGATTGTTTTGTGTTGAATATGATCTTGATAATGTGTTATTTTTGCCAGCGATGAAGGAAGAAAATCATAGCTAAAAAAACTTGCCATTTTTGCTCTTTCAAAATGCATATGACTTTGACCAACCGACTTTTCACCCATAAAAATAGGAAAAATAGGTTTTGAAAAAGCTGATTGAGTTTCAATAAGGGTTGTCGCTGTATCTTCTACCTCTGTGTTTGCTTGAGGTGTAAGCATTACAATAACGCCTCCAATGTGTTTTTGTTGAATTGTCGCGGCAATTGCTGCCCGATAATGAAACGCGCTGGCATCACCAAGTAAATCAATTGGATTATGAATCGTTACCTTATCTCCTCCCATGTTCTTTTTTATTGTTTCTTTTACATCTTCTGGAACAGTGACAAGTTCCAATTTATTTTTAATAAGTTCGTCCGTAAGTAATACTCCAATACCGCCTGCATTGGAAAGAATAAGCATATCTTTTGATGTAGGAGCTCGACCGAAACTAAATATTTTAAGAATTGACATGAATTCATAAAATTGTCCCGCACGTATTGCTCCATACTGTTCAAATACCGTTCCATAGACCATATCATCGCCAACCATACTCCCTGTATGTGAGCCTGCTGCTTTTGAACCTTCTACTGTTGAACCAGATTTGAGTATAACTACTGGTTTTATTCTTGTTGTTTCTTCTAATATCCTTTTAAAATCTTCCCCTCGTTTTACATCTTCCAAATACATAGCAATAACTTGTGTGTCTGGATCATCTTTTAAAAATTGCAATAAGTCGCACTCATCCAATACGGCTTTATTCCCCAAACTCATAAAGTATGAAAAACCAAAGTTCTCATGACCTACCAAATAATCAACCATAAGGCTTCCCAATGCTCCAGATTGAGATATAAAACCAACATTCCCCTTTGGTGCTGGGTGTTTTAAAAACGTAACATTTGCTTGTGAAATAGTACTTACAAATCCAATACAGTTTGGACCTAAAATAGTCATTCCATACTGTTGTGCTTTTGCAATTAAATTTTGTTCCTTTTGCGCACCATCTAATCCTGCCTCTTTAAATCCTGCCGCATACAGCACAATATTTTTTGTGCCAATTGTATGGAGATCATCAAGAAGATGCATGGCGGCATCAGCAGGAACTGCTAACACGACTAAATCTATTGGTTTTCCGATATCTTTTATGTCTTTATAGACTGGATGATCAAGAAGCTTATCAAACTTTGGATTTATGAAGTACATTTCCCCTTTATAGCCTTGTCTGATAAGGTTTTCAGCAACTAGATATCCTACTTTTTTTGGATTTTCTGATACACCGATAATCGCAATTGAGGATGGGTTAAAAAAAGTGTTTAGTTGAGTATGCTCCATTAATTCAGTATATACCGAATTAGTGAAAGAAAGGGTTACATATTGGTCTTACGTATGTATTGAATTAAGAAACTCTACTCTTGCTCTTAATTCTTCCTTTGGAACATCTACACTCCCGACATAACCAGAACTATATAGTCTAAATATATTAACACTGTCTATGAATTCTTTATGAAGCCTATCGATATCTAATAGGCTGTCAGTATAATCTCCATCCTGATTGAAATGATATACAGATTGAAGTTTGGGTAGCCTCTCTAATTTCCTCTTTCCTCGCAGGTAAAGTGCATATAGGTCTCTCTTTGTTAAAGGTATATCATTTGGGATAAGCTCTAAATTCGCATGTTTTAGATATCCAATAAAACGCGGTACTGTTCTCATCATCATATCTTCTTCCAAGATATCCAGTAAGAGCCGTTCGTAAAATTGTGTTTCATTTTCTTTAAGAATATTCTTAAATATCTCATTTTGATCACTGTCTACTTGTTTTTCATTGATAGCTGTTAAATCGGTGTTTGTCATTGCTACAGGAACGTGAAAAGTATTTATTCCATGACCAAAAGTAATTCCAGTTATATGTTGAAGATTATATAGGGCTCTCTCATTAATTGTTTCACCTTGTCGAATACCAAGAACAAATGTCCCACCAAACCGACCAACAATGATTTTTTCTCTATCTTCTGGTGTTAACGAGTCTTTAATTAATTCCCAAACAGATTTAATTGCCATATCTGCATCTGCATAACTCATCTTCTCATTGATTTCTTTGATAAATTTCAAATCTACTGTAATAACAGTACTAAATTCACCTTCTTTAAGAAACTTTTGAAATTGGTCTCGAGAATAAATAGCCTCTCCAATCAATCGATCAAAAAGTGAATTTTCAACAAGTTCAAGGAGGATTTGCCTCCTAATAAGCGATTTATTTTCAAGGTCATATACTTCTGCTAAATCAAAATAGTGGGAAAGCTCTGGGTGTTGTTTTCTAATATAATTAATACGATTTTCAAGACCAAAAATATCATCTGGTTGGTTGGCTATTTTTTCTGGATAGTCCATCTTATACTCAGTAAAACTGAAGACACCAGTTGATGAATATTTTTTAACAACTTTTGCAAACTCATCACTGCTTAAAAGAAGTCCACGCTCAAGGTATTCTCTAAACATCTGTCTACGTTCGGTAAGAAACGGTTCATGATCGTCAGGAAATTGGATCACATCTACCACATCATGATTTGCATTTAACTCTTTTAATAAAATTCTTTCTTTCTTTATGACTGGATCGCCTGATGCTTCAAGATATCTGTAATATGACATATTTTTGTCTGATGCAAGTTGTTTTTGTATTTCCTTGTATAAAGCCTC
>JAPLYR010000086.1:0-474 GCA_026395455.1 Candidatus Roizmanbacteria bacterium
GTATTATCGAACTTCTTTCCGATAAATTTGAGTTTATTCCACTTGCACAGGAGCACATGGACATTACAAAAAAAGACACCGTCCATTCTTACTTAAGTTCCATTTCATATGATCTTCTTCTTCACTTAGCTGCTTACACAAATGTAGTGGGAGCCGAGACAGAAAAAGAAAAAGCATTTTTGATCAATGAAACAGGAACACAAAACTTACTTGATGTAGCACTTTCTGCAAAAAAAGAATTTCTGTATATTTCTACAGACTTTGTGTTTGATGGAACAAAACCTCCCTATGTGGAGACAAGTACACCAAATCCCATTTCGGTCTATGGAGCATCAAAATATGCTGGAGAAAAAGTAGTCGGACAAAACGGAATGATTGTCCGCATTTCGTATCCATATCGCAGTGCATATGAAATAAAAAAAGATATCTTTCGCACACTCAAAGGACTCCTTGAAAATGGCAAAACACTTTCTA
>JAPLYR010000086.1:510-5157 GCA_026395455.1 Candidatus Roizmanbacteria bacterium
CCTTCATAGATGATATTGCCTATGGTCTGGGACATTTGATGAATAATTATTCCCCGGAAATATTCCACCTTGTGGGGGCAGATGCTATGTCGCCATACACTCTGGCATTGTCGATCGCAAAAGCATTTAAGTTAAATGAATCACTTGTGGGGAAAACATCTTATGATGCCTATTTTGCAAACAAAGCAAAAGGTCCTCGTTACAGCGATATTCAAAGTAAAAAAAATACGTTTTATAAAATGCACACATTTGAAGAAGGATTATCACTTATTAAAAATCAACTCAGTTTCATATGACAATCACAATCGTTGGTCACGGATATGTTGGACTTGTTTCTGCATGTGTTTTTGCAGATTTTGGTAACACTGTTTATGTTGTTGGACATACACCAGAAAAATTGGAGAGACTCAGAAATGGCGATCCTATTATTTATGAACCAGGACTTAAAGAAGTATTGGAAAAAAATAATAAAGCCGGACGACTTATTTTTACAACAGACTACGTAGAGTCAGTTTCAAAAAGTGAAATTGTATTCATTACCGTTGGTACTCCTCCAAAAGAAAATGGAGAGGCAGATCTTTCAGTCGTACTGAAAGTGGCAGAAGAAATTGGGAAAAATCTTGGAGATACATTCACTGTGGTGTCATGTAAAAGTACCGTTCCAGTGGGAACCAATAAAAAAATTGAGGGTATTATAAATACATGTAAAAAAAGTGATGCACAGTTTGCAGTCGCATCTTGCCCTGAATTTTTGCGAGAAGGAAGCGCCTTACACGACACATTTCATGCAGATCGAGTTGTCATCGGATCTGAGTCACAAAAAGCAATTGATTTATTATTGAAAATTCACACCCCCATTACTGGGAAAAAAATAGTGACAGATCTTGCTTCTGCAGAGTTAATAAAGTACACATCAAACTCCGTTCTCGCAATGAAGATTTCGTTTGCAAACCTTATTTCCTTTTATTGTGAAAAGACAGGAGCAAATGTTGAATTGGTGCTTGATGCCGTAGGGTTAGATCAACGTATTGGAAGAATTTTTATGGACCCAGGTGTTGGATATGGAGGGTCTTGTTTTCCAAAAGATGTAAAGGCGCTTATCTCTACCGGAAAGTTGTTTGACATTGATACTCAACTTCTTGAAGCAGTAGATACTATTAATGAAGATGCTCGTATTAATCTGCTTAACAAAATAGTTGCACAGGTTAAAGGAAAGAAAATTGCTATATGGGGATTAAGCTTTAAACCAAATACTGACGATATTCGATTTGCACCATCGGTAGATATTATTCGTGCACTTCTTGAAAAAGGGTATGAACTTTCTGTATACGACCAAGAAGGAATGCCAAATATAAAAAAAATATTTGGAGAAAAACTTACCTATGTCACAAATGCATATGATGCACTTCCAGAAGTAGATGCACTTGTTATCTTGACAGATTGGAATGAGTTTAAGAATGTTGATTTGAATAAAGTCAAGAAACTCATGAAACAACCACTTATTTTAGACGGAAGAAATATTTACGATTTACAAACAATGAAGGAATTGGGATTTAATTATATTTCAACAGGAAGAGCAACCATTTCACTATAATACGACTATGCACATACTTATCACTGGGTCCGCAGGATTTATCGCTTCCCATCTTGTTGAATATATTTTATCGCAAGGTCATACGGTGACCGGTATTGATAATTACATTACAGGAAGTGAAAAAAATATAAAAGATGCTTTAAAGAATCCTTCTTTCCGTTTTATCGAACATGATATATTAACCTTTGATTATTCGACTATTTCAGAACCAGTGGATATTGTGTTTCATATGGCATCCCCTGCTTCCCCTATCCAATATAAAAAACACCCTATTGAAACCTTACAAGCAAACTCAGTTGGAACAAAACAAGCGCTCGATTTTGCAACGGATAAAAATGCAGTGTTAGTATATGCGTCAACCTCTGAAGTATATGGCGACCCACTTGTTCATCCACAGGTTGAGTGGTATTGGGGCAATGTTAATCCAAACGGTGTACGCTCATGTTATGACGAAGCAAAACGATTTGGCGAAGCAATGTGTATGACCTATGTGAGAACAAAAAAAACGAAAGTTCGTATTGCACGCATTTTTAATACCTACGGACCTCGCATGGATATTAATGATGGACGAGTCGTTTCAAACTTTATCGTACAAGCTATTAAAAAAGAACCCATTACTATTTATGGGACGGGAGAGCAAACTCGCTCATTTTGTTATGTTTCAGATTTGGTACTTGGTCTGTGGGCACTCGCAACAAAAGAGCTTAACCCAGGAGAAGTCATAAATCTTGGAAACCCAAATGAAATGACTATAAAAGAAATTGCAAATAAAGTACGTGTTGCAACAGAGTCAACGAGTGACCTTGTTCAAAAGGCAATTGACCTTGATGACCCACTGAAACGAAAGCCAGATATTTCAAAAGCAAAAGAACTTCTCGGATGGGAACCAACAGTGACAATTGAAGAAGGACTTCGAAAAACAATTGACTATTTTAAATCTATTTTATGAAAAAAGCCATTATTGTAATCCCCACTTACAATGAACGGGGAAATATTAAACAGCTTATTGACTCAATTATTACAACCACAGCAACTATTCCCAATTGGGAAATAGGAATATTAGTGGTAGATAGTTCTTCTCCAGATGGGACTCTTATCGAAGTAAAGGAATTACAAAAAAAATATACAAACGTCCATGTTATTGAAACTAAAAAAGAAGGATTAGGAAAGGCATACATCTCTGGGTTCACCTATGCTATTGAACATCTTAACCCATATGTATTGTTTGAAATGGACGCAGATCTTTCTCATAATCCAAAATATCTTCCTAGTTTTTTACAAAAAATTGAAAAGGGTGCTGACTTTGTTATTGGATCTCGCTATATTAAAGGAGGGTCTATTCCTTCTAATTGGGGTTTTCATAGAAAACTATTTTCTATTTGTGCAAATCTTTTTGTGAGACTTGGATTTATGCGACTCTCTACCTCCGATTGGACAGGGGGGTTTCGTGCTATTAAAGTATGGGTGGTCAAATCTGCTCTTACACACGTAAGCTCATATTCCGGATATGTATTTCAAGTTGCACTTCTAGACTTTGCTACTAACAAAAAGGCAACAATTGCAGAAGTGCCGATTCAATTTATTGATAGAACAGCGGGAGAATCAAAAATAAATTCTATTCAATATATTATCCAAACTTTTTTATATGTTTTGACCCATTCCTCGTTTATTAAATTTGTTATTACGGGATTCATTGGATTTGGAATTGATTTTTCATTCGCCTATTTCTTTATCTCATTTTTTCACATTGTAAAAACAACTGCAAATATGTTGAGTGCAGAAATTGCCATCATTTCCAATTTCTTCATTAATAATTTCTGGAGTTTCCGTCATAAAAAAATTGACGGTGGGGTATTTGGATATATAAAAAAATTTGTTTTATTTAATGTGGTTTCTTCCGGATCTATTGCCATCCAAGGAGGAGGACTTGCACTTCTTCTCTATTTCTTTGTAGACAAACTTATCTCGTTGGGTTTTATTTCCATTCCCTCATGGATTATCTACAAGATATTGATTATCGCATGTGTAGTCATCCCTTATTCATATATCTTGTATAACAAAGTGATTTGGAAAAAGTAAGTCTTACTTTTTCTCCGCATATTCAGAAGATATCCACCCTTGTTTGCTGCTGTCTATTTTTATTTTAAACCACCCTGTTTGCTCATCAAGTAATTCAAATAGCTGACCTGGATTTACTTTCGCCGACTCACTTCCTGCAAGAGTTGGTTCTTCTCGAACGCGAAGCCACCCAGTAGGTGTATCTAATATCTGAACCCTATTTGTTGGTTCTTTAATCAATGCTGCTGCAGTAGCAATGGGAGAGATAGGCTCTTGAATGGTATATTGAGATTTCTGACCTGGATCAAGGGCGAGTTTGATGAATCCGTGGAGTTGATACCCTGGACTAACAGTAATTTTTTTTGATCTGCGACTAAATCCCGGCATAAATGCTGACAGTTCATGACTTCCCTTTGATACATTGTCGAGTGTAAGCGGAGATACTCCTTTTTCATCATTATCCAGATAAATCAATGCCCCAGAAGGTTCTGTCTCTATAACAAGACTACTTGAGGTATTAAACATACCTAGTTTTGTAAGCCAGTACACGTCAGCCCACGAAGCAATATCTGTACTTTCCAGTTGTACATCTACATAGGTAAGCGAACCTGCAAAAAGTGAGATTTTCTTCTGCCATGATGCCGCCTGTGTAGCAACTCCATCTGGAACAACTTTAAGTAAGTACTCTCCCTCTTTTAATGTATTTGTGTAGGGAGTATTCCCTCTCATAACATTGTCTAAAAATACCGCTGCACTAGGGCGGGAAAGAACTTGGAGTCTTCCTTCTTTTTTTGCCACAACATCAAAGAAAAGTTTGACCAAAACAAACACAACAAATGCGATGCATAGAACTACAACAAGCTTCAACTTCCCTTTCATATGTCATATTGTAGTGCGAAATATCTTTTATAACAAGCTCTTTTGTGATATAATTTGATTATGTTTTATCATACATCTGCCATAGTCTTAAGGCGACCTTCCCTGGGAGGGTGGAA
>JAPLYR010000068.1 GCA_026395455.1 Candidatus Roizmanbacteria bacterium
TCTGAAGAAATTGGTTTTGGAGAAATATAGGTGAATTCATTTTCATCTGCATTTGCAAATAAATAGCATTCTGCAGAACTATTACAACTTTCAATTTCTTTTTTTCGTTCTTCTTTATCTGAAATGGTTGTAATAAATGACCATTCATCTTCTACAACATTGTAGATATAAACAACTAGTTCATTGTGATTTTTTTTCCTCTTAAGTTTTTTTAAAAGGGGAGTATGTCTCACACTCTTTTTTGAAGCCTCATTATTTTCTTCTTTCATTTTTATATAGCTACATTATGATTATTTTCTTTCAATTGTCAATAGTAATTTTTTTCTTCACCTCTTGACTCTCGTTTAGGGAAAAGGTAATATAGTTTCATTATGAAGCCAGCTATACATATTAAAGAGATATATACAAACCCAACCTCCTTCCACATTTACTACTCACACACAGGAAAAAATAAATACAGAGACATACCGCAGGAACTTTTAAGACTAGTTGAGTTAAAAGCTGAAAATTATGAATTTTCTGCTAAGAAAAATGAGTATATTAATCTTGAACGTGTTTCAGAAAAGGGAATTGAACATATCGTGGTTTTAGGGATAGGGGAAGAGGCAGTCCAAGATTTGAATGCTCTTCGTAATCAAACAATGATGGCAATTCAACTAGCACGAAAGGTAAAAGCAAAAGAAATCGCAGTTCATATAACAAACCATACAAAAGGTATTCAACAGATTATTGAAGGTATATATATGGGAGATTACTCGTTCGATATGTTCAAAGGAAAAGAGTCACAGAAAAAACATCCACATATTAACAATGTATATATAGTAACTTCAGAGACAACAGAAATAAAAAAATTAATCACAAAAGGAACTAATTCTGCGACCGCACTTCTTCTAGCAAGAGATTTGGTAAATACTCCTGCGTCCCACCTACATCCGGAAGTTCTTGTTGAATATGCCCGGGAAATAGAGAAAAAATCTAAAGGTGCGATTACCGTTACAATATTGGACGAAAATGAATGTAGAAAATTAGGGATGGGAGCATTTCTTGGAGTTGCGCAAGGGAGTGAACGTAAGCCTGCGTTTATTATTCTTCACTACAAGGGGAATGGAAATAAGAAATTTGCATTTGTTGGGAAATCAATAACCTTTGATTCAGGTGGATTATCATTAAAACCAGGGGACTCCATGATGGATATGAAAATTGATATGGCAGGAGGAGCTGCGGTACTTGGTGTATTTGACTATCTTGCCTCAGAGAAGCCCCAAATATCAACATTTTCCGATGTATATGGTGTGCTTCCAGCATGTGAAAATATGCCATCGGGAAATGCAATGAAGGGAAATGCAATGAAACCAGGGGATATTGTTACCGCACTAAACGGAAAGACAATTGAAGTATTAAATACTGATGCAGAGGGTAGATTAGCATTGGCAGATGCACTCGTTTATGCAGAAACGGTACTTAAAGCAGATTACATCATTGACATGGCAACACTTACCGGTGCATGCATGGTAGCATTAGGTAATGATTTGGCAGGTATGTTTAGTTCTGACGATGAATTTGAGAAGAAGTATAGTGTTTTCGCTATTCAGGCAGGGGATGACTATTGGAGAATGCCGCTCCATAGCGCATACCTAACACATATGAAGAGCACAATTGCAGATTTAAAAAATATTAGCTCTGTTCGATACGGAGGAGCAATCACCGCAGCAATTTTCTTGAAAGAATTTGTAAAAAAAGCAAAGTGGATGCATATTGATATTGCAGGTCCAGCACATTCGAGTAAAAATGGTGCATCAGGATGGGGAGTTTTATCAGTTATATATTTTCTTGAACAAGTCACAAAAGTATGAAGACATCAAAGCTCATGCAAACCGAAGGGATCATTAAAGCGGCTCCAGACGAAATATTATCCTCAGTATTAAGCCAATTACCAAGCTCACATTCAGCAGCATTTATATTTGATAAAGATCAGAAATATTTAGGGGTTATCAACCCATACTATTCAGTCATAAAATCCTCACATCCTTCCAATATTAAAATAGAACATTGTCTATTTCATGCACCTCATATCAAGATGCAACACACTGCAGGAAAGATTGCCGAGATGATGATTCAATCAAAAATACATTATCTTCCAGTGTTTGATGATCAAGATAAATTTATTGGGATGGTTTCTGCTCGTAATATGCTCAGGACCTATGAACCTCACAATGTCTATACAACACGGATAAGTCAAATGATAAGAGCAAAAAAAAGACCGTTGATTGTTGTTCAAGAAGAAGAGACTATTGGTCAAGCTCTTCATATCTTTAAAGAAACAAAATTATCAAAATTAGTCGTCGTAAATAAAGAAGGACGTCTAAGAGGTGTCTTAAGCTATTACGATCTTATTTCATTTCTCATTGCCCCAAAGAAAAAAGAACGCGGAGCGCTAAATACTGATAAGTCATCACTACAAACAAAACGAGTAAAACATTTTCTTAAATCATATGTACTTACTCTTAGTCCAAACGATTTTGCCCGTGATGCTCTTCATTTAATTTTGGAAAAGAAAATAGGAAGTGTAGTAATTATTGATACCAACAGTAAACCAATCGATATTCTTACCACACGAGATTTGCTTGGACTTCTCATTTATGAACCATCTGTCGCAAAGATGGAGATGTCTACTCAAAATCTATCCCTCAAAAGCTCTATGATCACTCAAGGCTTTTTTGATCGATTGAGAGAAAGATTGACGAGAAAAAAAGATATCTCAAAAGCAAAACTATTTGTTAAAGAAGAAAAACAAGGAAGTCTATTCAAAGTGGTTCTTTCACTTTTTCCTAAAAAAGGACAACCAAAAGTAGTTGTTGAAGAGGGTAGAAGTCTTGAAGGGGTCTTAAAAAAAGTAAAAACTGAACAGAACTAAACAAAATCGTTATAACGTGG
>JAPLYR010000096.1:0-22139 GCA_026395455.1 Candidatus Roizmanbacteria bacterium
GTATTACATCTCTCTCAGAACTTATCCATTAATATGCGGCTCCTTTGAAATTAGGACAGTTTGACTGTGCCCATTTGAGAAATGCAGAACTACAATCTGTTTTTGCAGCTTTATCTGGGCCAGGAATACAGTCAACATACTCTGTGGTTGGACAGGTATAGGTTGTCTTTGCCCCGGTTGTTTTTATACAGGTTCCGGATGCGTCTGGATACGTCCCATTATATTTACAGAAATAACCACTAGGACATAGTCTTCCAGCAATCCCTCCACACATTGTCTGTACATCATCGATCAGTTTTATGTAATAGGAACGACTACCAAAAAGGGTGTATGAGTCTGTTCTTCCTCCAACAGTCCCCGCATATACTTCAACCTGCTTCCCAATGTAAGCGTTGCTCTTTGTTTCGTCAAGTATGTCTGCAGGAAAAGTTCCTCGTAATTCTTGTTTATTTAAACTTTCACCTTTTTCTAAAACAACACTTCCTTTCCCTATCTGCACACTACACACCCCATCCATATGACACTGATAATTAATAGCAGTGATGGTCCCAGTGAATGTATTAGTTATTGTTTTTATTTCAGGACATTGTTCAAATTCACAATCTGGTGCTATTCGCCCAACTGACGTTCCATCTGGACACATTCGAGCTTCAAGAGTACATGCAACTGGCTCTTCTGTCGGACTTATAACTATTGGATTTGTATCTTTTGTTGATTGGATAATCTTTTGATAACTTATACCCAACCAAAACGATATGATCGGCAATACTATAAATAAAGTAAGAGCGAGAGCTTTCGAAAGGGGGGTTACAGTTGTAAACTCCTTAGATATGTTCATATCTCATCAGTGTAGCAGGTTTTTAGCTTTTTAAAAATTCCTTCATCTCTCTTTTTTCGTCACGAATGACTTCTTGTTTTTTTTGAATTTTCTTTTTTTCAAGATCTCTTCTTCCTCGTACCAGCGCTATCTCAAACTTTATATACGGTCCCTGACTATAGCAAGATGAGGGAACAACTGTATATCCTTTTGATGCTGTTTTTACTTGAAGCTTAAGAAGTTCCTTTTTATGAAGAAGAAGTTTCCGACTTCGTTTTGGCTCGTATTCATCTTGTTTTGCAAACTTATATTTTTGAATTTCTACATTTACGAGAAATGCTTCTCCATCGCTCAGACGAACATGAGCATCATCAATATTAATTTGCTTTAAGAAGGCAGATTTTGTTTCTGGACCAGTCAAGACCGCTCCAGCCTCAACTGTTTCTAACACTTCATAGTCTCGAGATAGCTTTCTATTGAACACTTTCATGAATCTATTGTATCAAAGAAGTCACTTCTTCTCTTCTATGATTTTATGAGCCCACGGGGCAAGAAGAGATTGAATACGAGGGTCGATAAGTTTTTCTGCATTATTTTTATGAATAGTATAAAACCCATAAGCAAATTCGTAGTTTGGTTGTGGTAATTTACTGAGTTCGACTGTATAAATATGGTCCACTTCATGTTCGTAGTAACCACTCACATCATCAAAAGCTTTGTAGTATATTTTTTTTACAAGTTTAATGTCATCGACTATATCTTCTGCATGTATCCCCCATTCTCTTTGTAACCCTTCAAGAATAGAGACAACATTATCTTTCTTTGAAAGTAATTATTGCTGTATATCCACGGTGAAGCATTCCTTTTTTATGAGCATCCCATTTTTCTACCTTTCCAATAATCTCATCTTGCTCATTAACCTCTGCAATGAATTGCTTTTTTTTGTAATAATCCATTTGGATATTATATCAGTTAGAATATGGCATGTATTCTCGATTTATGCATACCATATCTCCGCTTTATATTTTCTTCTTTTCTTTTTTTATTGTTTCACAACTCGGGAAACACTTCTTCTTCCCTTTCTCCTACCTTTCAGGAATTCGTATTGATTATCTTGCTCCCACAATCTACTTTACAGACATCCTTTCAATTCCTCTCATTATTGGGTGAGTATTCCATCTTTTTAAACAAAAAAAGATTATAAAACAATGGTTTCAACAAAATATCGTATTTGTTAGTTTTATCGCTCTTCTTTTTATTACAAATTTTGTTTTTGCTCTTTCAAAACCACTCTGGTTTTATTACTTTGCTCGTATATTACAAACCATACTCCTCTTTCTATTTTTCCGATCTATAGGAAATCAAAAAAGAATATATTCATCTATTATTTGGGGATTATTACTGGGGGGAGTTCTTGAACTAATACTTTCTTTGTTTCAATTATCTGCAAGACACAGTTTGCAAGGAATATGGTATTTCTTGGGAGAAAGAAGTTTTTCTATTTTTACTCCGGGAATAGCAAAAGCATATTTTATGGGAGTTGAATTTTTACGCCCCTATGGAACCTTCTCTCATCCTAACTCTCTTGGAGGATTTTATCTTCTTATCTACGCCTTTATTCTAACTCAAAAAAGAATAACGAATAAATTTGTGAAGAGTATTTTTCTCTTTATTACTTCCGCACTCATTCTTATATCGTTCTCAAGAAGTGCAATTATTACCTATGTTGTCATTAATCTTTTTTACCTTGCACGTAATATGGTTGCATGCAAAACCTGTTTTCTTGCAAAGGTTTCTCTCGCACTGGTCCTCATTTTATTTGCACTCAACATATCAGGCGACTTAAATAGCTTCCAAAAAAGAACCGATTTTTTTGAGAAATCTCTTTCAATTATTGCCCAAAAACCATTTTCGGGAACGGGTATAGGAAGTTATCTCATTGCGCAACATCACTATCCACAAAAATTCTCAACATTTTTTGAACAACCAGTTCATAATATTTTTCTTCTTCTCATTGCACAACTTGGCATTCCTCTTAGTGTTCTTCTATTTATGGCATTTTATCGAATAAAAAAAATGTTTATGGAAAATATTGACATATTACTTCCATTCCTTAGTGTCTTCATTACTGGCAACGTCGATCACTACTGGATTACCCTGCAACAGAACCTCTTGGTTTTAACAATAATTTCTGCCATACTGTTTCTATATGAAACAGAGACTTCCAGAAATCGATGATATTCGTGGAATTTCGATCATCTTAATGATCATGATTCATACTAATGTCTACTTCCTTTCCAATAAGATTTCTTACATGACTCTTGAACTGAGTCAATTTGCTGTGGTTGCATTTATTTTTTGTTCCGCTTATCTGTTTTATCTCAAACAACAAGTATATGGATGGAGTGAGTTTTTTAGCCATCTGGTAAAAAGAATTAAAAGACTTGTCATTCCTTATTATTGGTTTTTTGCTGTGTATTATATTTTTCTTCTTATTAAAGAGCCCAAGAAATTAACACTTTCGTATTTAACACAAAATATTTTTGTTATTGGAGGACTAGACTTTAATTGGCTTGTACTTCTTTTTATTGAGCTCGCAATTCTTATGCCTTTTGTTTCCTATTTATTTGAAAAAAAGAGAGCATGGTTTTATATTTATACTGCTGCCGCGTTCTTGTCTTCACTTGTGTTTCTTAAATACACTCCTCTTTCCTATTACCGCTATATAATGTGGCTTCCCTGGTCGCTTGTCCTTATTTATACCTATTTGTTTAATCAACTCAAAGAAAAAAAGTCACTTTTTTGGATTATCACCGCATTTTGTTTTGCTCTTTACTATATTCTTCCTCCACTTATCTTAAAACCTCTTGGACGTTCCCTTTTTATGTATGACAACAAATACCCACCAAATTTATATCACCTTGCGTATGGTGTTGGTAGTGTGAATCTTCTATATATGCTTTCACAGTGGAAATGGTTTTCCAATTATATTGTGCAAACCATTATTAACTTCTTTAGTACCTACTCCTATACAATTTTCTTCATCCATATTTTAGTGATATATACGGTAACGGTATTTTTCCACTTTCATTTTAATTGGGTGACGTTCTTTATGGCAGTAACGGGGATTACGATATTGGTGCAGCTAGCCTACAATGGAATAACTCATCTTCTTTCTACATTGAAGAGCTGACTTACAATCTGAAGATTTGCGGGAGCGCGTACATTAAAGAAGTCTTTAAATTCCTTACCATCAAACGTTTGTGAGCCTGCATCACCTTGAATAGTCACTCCATTTGTTTTTCCATACCCAATATCTGCATTAATTGAAACTGAGGAAACAGAATTAAATGGAGTTATATTTTTTGCTCTTAATTCTGATTTAATCTTTTCCTGATTCCATGTATCGCCTGTTGGTTTGTCTGGCTGTCCAACATGAGGTGAAGCTGAAGAGTCTGCTCGCACAAGTAAAATCACATTTACAATATCTGCTATTTCCTCACCCTTCATCCACGCTGTCTTATTATTTTCTGGTCGTGATCCCCAATCACAATAAAACCATGGAGAATCTCTATCCCATGCTCTTTCATTTAATTCAGCAAAGCTTCCAGCCCCTGAAGAGGTGTCTTGCATATGTTTTGTCCATGGCTTATTTCCACCCCAAATCTCCCCAGATGTCCATTCATATCCTCCATGAGTTGAGGCATACCACGCCTTGATAACTTCTCCGGTATCATTTGATACCATGACTCGAGCGCTATTGTCTCCACATCTCACATCATTCACCGCCGCCTCCCATTTACCGCCTTTATTATTTCCCAGGTAAACCTGACAATCTTGTGTTGTACAAATTTCACTATTTCCCCCTCCTGTATATGCATATGCGAAAGAGGCTGCTGCAACGACTTGCGCCTTAAGCGCTTCATATCCACCTGAATTTCCCCACGATTCAGGCATTTCACCAATTCCCTTTAGATAGTCATTAATTGAAACTTCACCATATCCTTGAACCTTTACTTTCCCATTTTGGAAGTCGCGACATTCGATTTTAACATTGTTGTAGTATGCGTTCAATATTGTTTCATAATTTTGTCCAGCTTTTGCTCTTCCATATGCACCAAACTGATTCATACCAACTCTGTGTACTGAGCCATAACTAAAGAATGCAAACGCATTTCCAAAACCTGGATCAACATTGCGATCATCTACACAGCCACCCAGTGATGTTCCTGCAGAACGAGGGAGATTTAAGCCTGCCTGTCTACCTGCAATAATTGATTGTTGTTGTGTAGTTAGCGAAGCAATTTTACTTTGTAATTCTCCTAAATATTTTTTAGATTTTGACACTTCCCCTGCTAAGAAGGTAGATTGTTTATCAACTTCTGCCTTTACCGATGCAAGCTGAGTTCTCTCTGCTTCTAAAACTTTCTTTTTATCCTCAACTTCTTTAATAAATACAGCAATACGAATTATTGCTTTTCTGTCTTCATCAACAAGTGTTTTTTGGTAAAAATAATTTTTCAATGATTCTGATATATTTTCTGAAAGAAGAAGATTTACTATAGAAAAGGAATTTTTACCCATATTTTTGTAATATGACTTTGCGCGTTGGTTCAAAAGTTTTTGTTGCGCGGCAAATGCCTTTTCCCCTTCTGTTACTTGTGCTTGTTTTTTTTCAATCTCACCCTCAAGGATTGCTACTTGTGACTTGATTGAATCAAGTTTTTTTTGAAGTCCTTGAAGTTGATTTTCATTTGTTTGATTAGCCTTGTTCAGTTCAGAAAATGTTTTTTTAAGGTCATCAAGCTGTTTTGTAACATCATCAAGTTGATCTGCTCGTAAAGGAGAAACGAGGAAGAAAAAGAGGAAGAAAAAACTACACAGAAATAATACTCGCTTCATACATTCATTATACCCAACGAATAGAGTCGAAGTTGATCAAGTTGAATGAAGGAGTCAAATGTGCACTGGCAACTGAATTATAGAAATTTTGTAATTTTTGCGAAGTGTTTTATGGAATTGAGCAGGAGATGCCCTGTTTGAGCACTCGAATTATCATTGTGCGAGTTCATCGGATGCGAAAAGACATAAAACACTAAGCGTTGAATTGAAATCAATCTATATTTTCTTGTATACTAAATCTATGCGGAAGTTTTTTCTATCGGTTATTGCGATTACTTTGTTTGGATTTGTATTTTCCAAGACTTCCTTTGCTGCAAACCGTTATTTAACATGTGATTCCTGCGGACTGTGTCCATCGGTAGTAAACGGACCTAGTTCATCTTGTGTTGTTAGTCCTCAACAAGTGCCAGGAGACTGGAAAAGTTGTGTGAAATGTTTATATCCAACACTTTTTGTTGCGGGCTCTACCCCTGATCCAAGTACTTGTAGTACTCTTATTATTGACCCAACAACCGAGCTTCCAAAAAATCTTGTAAAAACAGGGAGACAATTTACCATGTTGGGTTGTATTACTTCTGGTTCAAGTGTGGGCTTTACTGGACAAGCCGGAGCTCCAACATTTGTACAAGCGCTCTTAAATGTTATATTCTCTCTCGCTGGTGGATTGGCATTTTTATATCTTATGTATGGAGGATTTATTATTCTCACGTCACAGGCAGACCCAGAACATTTAAATTATGGAAGACGTCTTATTTATGGAGCAATTGCAGGACTCATTATCACTCTCGGCTCGGTATTTCTCGTAAACCTTATAGGATCTGGAATACTCCATATCCCTGGATTTGGCGGTACCACCACTCCATAAAAGAAAATTAATCTCTTTTACCTGATTTCTTCATGAATATTCCTGTGAGAAGCGATGTTCCAAAAAGAGGAAATAAAACTATAGGAACACCAGTATTAGGAATAGATGTTGGTGTATTAATACTTGTGTATGGGTGAAAATTTGGATCTTGTTTATTTTGTTGTTGTGCTCCATTATTGCCATATGAGATTGTTTGTGGAATAACAGTTGGGGTTGGTTTTTTAGTTGGAGCTACAGTTGGCTTACTTCCAAAGAAAAACCAAGGTTTTGAAGTAGGTTTAGGTGTTGGAGTACCGGCAACTGGTGTGTTTGTTTTTGCGACATTAACTCCTTTGAAGTTAAATTTACCGCTCGCAACAATAATAAAAACAGCCACGACAACGAGACCAAGAATGAATGAAAGAGCCTTATTAAATTGTTCCATAGTATGCGTATTATATCATTATAGGATATATATTTCAACTCAATTTGACTTTTTTGCTCTGGTAAGGAACAATGAGGTATGGACAGAACAGATCAGGGGGTTAATTCTCAGCTTCTTTTTTCGTGGAAAGCGCCTCTTCGTGCCTATAAAAGACGAAGTAATAGTATTTTACGATTTTATATAGCTCTTGCACTCCTTTTGAGCTTAATCGTGTTCTTTTTTGGTGATAAAGTACTCTTAGTCCCCATTCTCACTCTTCTTTTCCTCTTTTATGTGCTCACTATAACCCCCCCTCCAGAAATTGAGAATATTATCACCGTGTTTGGAATTGAAACAGCAGGAGTAACGCTTCGATGGGAGTTTCTTTCTCATTTTTACTATACAAAAAAGTTTCATTTTGACGTACTTACCCTCGTAAGTAATGCTCCCTATTATTATCATGCCTATCTTATTGTCCCCGATGAAGAGATTAAAAAAAGTATTAGTACTATACTTTCTAAGCATGTAATGTATGTAGAAAAACCACAACGCAGCTTTACTGACAAAGTAGTCGATTGGCTTTCCAACCTTATGCCTGAAGATGAAGATTTGGGACAAGAGCACCCATCTTCTCACCAAAAACCGCTGGAGACATCTCTTTCACCCCAAAAAGTCGCGACCATTTAAGAAGTCCTTCGTCAGTTGAGACAACAACTCCATCTACTTCTTTTGCAAGAACAATAATATCAAGGTCTGCAACACTATCTAAAAAGCCAACCCGTGTTGCTTGTCTGTATCTATCTCTAAATCCTTTTATTTGTACGCCTACTTTTTTTTGAAACTCCATTTTTGTCAAAGTTTGAACTCCATTAAATGCTTGCGCTGCTTGTTCTATTTCCTCTTCTCCCGTTCTTAATCCGCGGTAACTTCTATTTCGGATGTCATCCACGAGTGTATAAAAAACAGATGCGGGAAATTGAAATGAGTCTATTACAGGAGATTTAACGGTAATCTCTGCTAATAATTTTTTGATGATATCTTGCTCCTTATTCTCAAAAAAACTCAAAAACTCTTCAACAATCTTTGGAGGCATATATAATTTTGTTTGTTTTCCACAAAGAATCATGTTCTCCATAACCTTTTCAGTGGTATCTCCAAACCGCAGACCTGCCTGCATATTAAAAAATAGATTTGTGTCAAGAATGTATGATTGCATAGTTATAGATATATAATACCATCTAAAAGCACCATTCTGTTCATAAATTATATGGCATCTATAGTGCCTTTTTGCTAATCAAGGCTAGGTCCATTTGCATGATGCATTTTGTCATACATTGACCACTTGTATTTCTACCTCTAGTGTTCTACAGTTTTGATTGACACTAAAATATGAATTGCTTATTTTGTAAAAATGCGGATACCGAGGTAATTGAGACACGCCTTGTAGACGATGGGGTGGCAATTAGAAGACGTCGTTCCTGTCCAAAATGTCAAAAACGATTTACCACATATGAAAGAGCGGAGGAATTTCCCATTCTTGTTGTGAAGAAAGATGGAAAAAGAGAACGATTCAATAGAGATAAGGTGAGACTTGGATTGCAAAAAGCATGTGAAAAAACAGTTGTTACCGCGGCTCAAATCGAAGAAATGATATCTCAAATTGAACATGAATTAAAACAGCGAGATACAACTGAGGCAGATAGTTCGGTTATCGGTTCATTAATTGCAAAACAGTTAAAAACAGTGGATAAAATTGCTTATATTCGCTTTGCATCTGTTTTCAAGCGTTTTGTAGAATTGGATGATTTTCAAAAAGAAATTAAAAAATTAAGTTAAAAATTTATTTAATGTATTAATACATTTATAACATTCGTATGAAACTCACTGGCATTTCAGAAAAAGTGTTTCTTGATCGCTACTCTTTAAAAGATAAAGCAGGTAAACCTACTGAAAAAAAACCTGACGATATGTGGAAACGTATTGCAAAAGCAGTCGCTGCCCAAGAAAAAACACCAGAAGGAAAGAAAAAGTGGGAAAGAGAGTTTAATGACGCAATGAAGGACTTCAAATATGTGCCAGGAGGACGAATTTTAGCAGGAGCCGGAACAGGTTATGATGTTACCTTTTATAATTGTTTTGTTATTCCAAGCCCAAAAGATGCTCGAGGTGGAATTCTTGAAACCTTAAAGCAGATGGTTGAGATTATGGCACGTGGTGGTGGGGTTGGTATCAATCTGTCTTCTCTTCGACCTCGTGGATCGAGAGTAAGAAAGGTTAATGGATTTTCTTCAGGACCAATGAATTGGGCAGAACTATTTTCTGTTACAACAAAGGATATTATTCAACAAGGCGGAACTCGACGTGGAGCTCTTATGCTTATGTTATGGGACTGGCATCCAGATATTGAAGAATTCATTACTGTTAAGCAAGATCTAAAACGTATTAATGGAGCTAATTTATCAGTCTGTGTCTCTGACTCCCTTATGGAAGCTGTTGAAAAAGATGCAGATTGGGACCTTGTATTTCCTGATACAACCGATCCGGAATATGATGAAAAATGGGATGGAGATATTTTCACATGGAAAGCATTAGGGAAAAAAGTTATTGTGCGCAAAACTGTAAAGGCGCGATTTATCTGGAATCTTATTGCAGAAGCTGCATGGAAGTCGGCAGAACCAGGTTTAGTTTTCATGGAACGATATAACAAATGGCACAACAATTGGTATTGGAACAGAATCAATTGCGTTAATCCATGTGGTGAAGAAGGACTTCCACCATGGGGAGTATGTAATTTAGGATCAATTAATTTGTCTGCTCTTGTAAAAGGAAATGATGTTGATAAAAAAGGCACCTTTGATTTTGGAGAACTAAAAAAAGTAGTAAAAGCAGGAGTTCGATTTCAAGACAATATTATTGATATGGATCAGTATTTTTTCGAAGGTATTCGAAAAACACAACTTGAAGGAGAGCGTCGTATTGGTCTTGGAACAATGGGATTAGGAGACACATTGATCAAAATGCACATGCGTTATGGATCTAAGGAATCTCTTCTCTTTATTGATAAAGTCTACAAAATAATAAGAGATGAGGCATATCGTGCATCAACTGAAAATGCAAAAGAAAAAGGTTCATTCTTAAAGCTAGACAAAGAAAAGTACATTGAAGGAAAGTTCATCCAAGCATTGCCAGATGATATTCAAAAAAGTATTATAGAGAAGGGTATTCGAAATTCTCTTCTTCTTATGCAGGCTCCAACAGGATCAACTTCTTTAATGGTGAATACCACATCGGGAATTGAACCTGTATATGAATTTGAATTTAGACGAAAAGATAGACTCGGAGAACATATTATCCGACATCATATTTATGAGAAATGGATAAAAAAACATGAGAAGGAAGTAAAAGAAGGAAAATTAAAGAGACCAGCATGGTTTGTTTCAGCACAGGAATTAACCCCTGAAGAACATGTAAATGTTCAAGCTGTTATCCAAAAGTATGTAGATGCGTCTATTTCAAAAACAGTAAATGCTCCAAACAGTCACACAGTAGAAGATGTGAAGAGATTGTATATGCTTGCATATAAGCAGGGACTTAAGGGTATAGCATATATGAGAGAAGGCTCACGAGAAGGAGTGTTGGAACGAATGGATGAAAAAAAAGATAAGAAACCAGAAATAGTTGTTCCACAGTATCAAGTAAAACCACGTCCAATGGTGGTACATGGATCAACCTATCGAATGAATACCCCAGTTGGAACAGCATTTATTACTATAAATACAAATGGAGGAGTTGTTCCTGAACCGTTGGAAGTATTTATTAGTATTAGTAAACCTGGGAGTGATATTTCTGCTATGGCAGAAGGATTGGCTCGCACTATTTCTCTTGCACTCAGATTTGCATCAAGTATCTCAGCAATGGATCGAGGAAAAGAAATTGTCAATCAACTTGAAGGAATTGGTGGAGCACGAGTCACTGGATTTGGAAAAGATAGAATCAAGAGTCTTCCTGATGCAGTAGCAAAAGTATTGAAAATGCATTACAACATGGGAAAAAATGTTGAAGAAAAGAAAGACGAACCACAACTTATAACCGCGACTACACAAGCGTCACTTATCCCACCTTCCCAACCAAAAGGATTGTTTGATATTTGTCCATCTTGTGGAGAAGCATCTTTAGCTCACGAAGAAGGATGTAAAAAATGCTATGGATGTGGTTATTCTGAATGCTCATAACCTATGCCAATTTACACACGTGGAGGAGATGATGGGACCACTGCACTCTATGGTGGGAAAAGAGTCTCAAAAGACGATTCTCAGGTCACAGCATATGGCGCAGTGGATGAACTCTCAAGCACCTTAGGTATGTTGATGGCACACATCTCAACTAGTGATGAATTTGCTTTTATTGAAGATATTCAACATGACCTATATCTTTTTATGGGATATCTTGCGGGGGCTCCTATTAATATAAACGCTTCAGAAGAAAAAATAACACTATTTGAAAAAAAAATTGATGTACTCACACAAGAACTTCCTCAGCTTACTGATTTTATCTTACCTAACGGATCTATTTCATCTTGTTGGGCACACATGGCGCGAGTTAATTGTAGAAAAACAGAAAGATCACTTGTATATTTTTTCAGAGAAAAAGAGGTTATAGATAAACAAGAATCTCAGATAATTTTAAAATATATAAATAGGTTGTCTGATTTATTATTTACCTATGCTCGAGTATTCAATCGAGAAAAAGAGGCGATTTCAAAAAAGAAATGAATAAAAAAATATTTTTATTCCTGGGATTTCTTATTCTTTGTTTTAGCTGTGCATTTATTCAATATAAAAAAAGTGTTCCAGTAGTTAAGGTCCCCACTACTTTTACGTTTTCAATATCACAAACCGTGGGAACAAATAAGAGGGCCGAGCAAGTGAGAGTTGGATCCACAGCTTTACACCTTTTGAGCTCAACTCACCAAGTAGTAACAAAAGGTCAAAAAGAAAATGCATTTGTAACTGCAATCGATGGATATACTGCTGACACAGAAAAAAGAGAGTTTTGGGCTTTCTACGTAAATGGAAAACAGGCGGAAGTGGGAGCTGGAAGTTATGTCATAAAAAATCATGATACAATAGAGTGGAAAATTGAAACATATTAATATGAAAAACTATCGTCTTGAAGCTTTCTTGTCATTTTGTATTATTGTGCTCACCGCTATTTTCATGAGACTTGTTCCTCATGCCCCAAATATTGCCCCTATTGCGGCTCTAGCTCTTTTCTCAGGTATTATTGTTCCCAATTGGAGGGGTTATGTCATTCCCCTTATTGCTATGGTTGTTTCGGATCTTTTTCTTGGCTTTCATTCCACTGTCCCATTTGTCTATGGAAGCTTCCTATTAATTGTGAGTATTGGATATTTCTTGCGAAACAAAACTTCTCCACTAGCTATCGGAATGGGAAGTCTGACCGGATCAATTCTCTTTTTTACCATTACTAACTTTGGAGTCTGGGTTACTTCTTCAATGTATGAAAAAAGTGTTGCTGGATTATTACGTTGCTACACGATGGGACTTCCCTTTTTTCGTAATACTCTACTAGGAGATATATTCTATACAGTTGTTTTTTTTGTTGGATTCCATTGCATTAAATTATTATTTGTTTTGATGTTGCCATCCACCCAAAAAGTGGAAAGGCATGTTGGGAATACTGTGTAATTCAGTAACTGTGCCGCAGCGGTGATCCTCATCATGAGGGAAGTCCGAAGACCGATCAAAACGTTGAAACACGAGCCATGTATGATCGCCTCAGCTGAAGTTTACCGAACGCCTTCCCTATCTCCTGTTGGGCTTTACCCACTTGTACTTCCTGTTCCTAATGTTGCCAGCAGTCTTGCAAAAAAAGGATTTAACCCTGAAGAGGCTCATCTCCTTAATACACTGAGTGATAAAAAAAAGAAAGAACACTATTTAAGTAAAAATCTAGAAACAACAATTAATCATGTGTTTGAGGACTCTGCAGTCTCTTTCACAAATTATTATCAATTAAAAAATGATGAAGTTATCTCTTATCCTGATGGCACCATTCTCAATATCGATCCTGATGAGCGTGGCGGATTAAATAAATTTGGTATAGAATCAGCCGTTGCAGGAGCTTTACAAAATCCCAATCAGATAGTTTTATTGTATAGTCCTCCTGGACCAGTTGTTTTTGATGATAATCCTCGCAATAAGTTTCGTGAAGTCAAACCATATACTGATGGACAGCTTTATATGATGTTTTCCGATGGGGAAAAGGTTAACAACGTTGCCATAAGTGTATCTCAAAGTGGTGAATCTTGGATCTCACAATTAATGCCTTCTATTTATAAACAGGCATTATCTCGCCTCACAGATATTGAACGAGTTTCCTATTTTATACAAAATCCTCTTCTGACTGGTATGTCTATTGATGATTTTTTAAATCAACAATGGACGAACGATAATAGGGTCATTTATAAAAATAAAGACAATATACAATACTCATTGTCTGCAACATTACAATTAATTCGTCAATCAATAGCTGGTTTATTACCCAAATCGTCTATTGTTGCAGATATTATGCAAAGCATTAATTTTGATAATTTTACTGAACATGACATCGATAGGATATACGGAGCACTTGCTCAGCAATATATGAGGGATAAAGGTCTTGATACACTCACCTTGGGAGGAAGTTGTGGGGGTGATGTGATAAAACGAGATATATTTTCAAGCGGGATGGATAATCTATCAACTGATTTTAGAATGATTACTCAAGGAAAAAATCTACCTGGGTTTATAAAACCGGAAGATGAAAAGGAAAAAATAACGTTTGAGCTCAAGCCGGGACATACCTGCCAAAAATGTGGTGCAGATGGAGGAAAAAGTAAGCTAGGAAACTGTGATATTTGTACCGGGTGCCAAGAAAAGTATGACTCAGGAGAATTCAAGTAAATATTTTGTTGTCCCCTCCGCTATAATCAATGTATGCCCCATAATTTTACCTCAATCGAAGATTTGGTCCAAGAACATAAAGCCATGAAGTATGGAGCTGGCTCTCAGTCAAAAGAAATGGAGATGCCAATAACGCCTGCAGAAGCAAATGAAATGCAAGAATTTGCCGAACAAGAAACAAATAATGCAGCGCTTCATCAACAGATGGTTTCAAAAAGACAAGATACCATAAAACTTCCACCAGACTTAAAAAAATTAGGACTAAAAACAGATGAAGATGATCAGTTTAAAGCTGCCTTGAACAAAATAAAGCTCCCTATCAGCGACGATAGAATAATGGAAGATCTACAAGCTCCTCCTTCAGAGGCACGAAGATGGTATGCAACAATCCTTCTTTATATACTAGAAAGGGCACATCTTACCCTCAAAAAAGTAGGCACAAAAGCTGTACGAATGTTTAAAATAAATTAAGAGGTGAGCTTTATCCTTGGACTTTTCGTATTTCTTCCTCAAATCCTTCTTTTCCCATACCGCCAGAAAATTGTCCAACGATTTGTCCATCTTTGAAGATTACAAAGGTAGGAATGGAAAATACTGAAAATTGTGAAGCTAAATCTCCATTTTCATCCACATTCACTTTATAAAAAACCATATCTTTATGTGATTCGGAAAGTTGATCTACAATCGGTCCTGTCATTTTACATGGCCCGCACCATTCTGCAAAAAAATCAACAAATATAAGTCCTTTTTTATCCAAAACATCCTGCTTAAATGTTGTTTGTGTTGTATCAAGTACTGCCATAGGTTAAAACTATACAAAGCAATTTCCACTAAGTCAAGTGGCTATTTTTTTCTCTCTTCTCTGTTGAGAATAGAAGAAGAATAAACAGTATTACTCCAAATAAAAAACCCGTTGAAGTTAGAGCTACATAGAACTCTTTATTTAACACATCTTTATATAAAAAAGGTAAAAAAGTACTATGCCATGTAAAGTTTGAAATAATAATTGCACTTATAAATAAGTATTTTTTTATTGTTTTCAACTCTCCCCAATTGTCCCATATAATAAGTACCCCAAATATCATAGGAGCAAAGTTCCAAAAAGTTGTAGTTCCAGGCAATAGCGAAAGACCGATCATCCAAAGTGAACCCAGGTAATAAAGAGACTTTTTACTCATCAGTGAGTAGATCATAAGGATTGCAAGGACAATTAGACAAAAAATGTTATTTATTGATCTTAAGAGTAATGGCTCCCCCTCTCCAAAATATCGGGTAAGTACCGAAATAAAGGACTGGTAAGTAAAATAACCATTGGTCTGATTTTGTAAATCAGGAAGAACGCGAGCAAAATAATACACCGTATCTTTTGGACCGGAAAAAAGGATTGGTATCAATATGAACAAACAGATGAATAATATGATCTGAAAAATCATTTTCCACTTTTTCTTTACAATGAAAAGTAACAAAAGTAATACTGGATAAACTTTTATTACACAAACAAGGGCAAAACATAATGACCCCACCCAACTTTTTGATTTTTTAAGCCAAATCCATAAACACATTAATATAAAAATATTAATTTGTCCTGAAGCAATACTATAGAGAATGGGACTAAACGTAAGAAGAAATAAATAGACCCATTTATTCTTGTACTGTTTCATGAATTGATAACAGAGAAATGCATATTGTACTAATGAACAAAGCATCCAAATCCAAGCTGCGATATGTGGTTCAACAAAGCTTAATGGATGCATGATCCAGGCAGTAAAAGGTGGGTAGCTATATCCTGTTGCGACATGAAAATGTAAATGAAAATTATTTTTTATTTCTATAAAGTGTGATCCTATCCCATAGGGAGATAGTCCTGCGCGCAATAATTTAGCTCCTATCCAGTAGTCATAAAAATCATTATGGAGAAACGCATACGGTACCACTTTCTGTATGAAAATAATACATACAACAAAAGATAGTGACCACAGTATAAATGTAATAATGAAGTTTTTTTTATGCATGTTTTGATGAGTCAGCATATTCAAGAACTTTCTTTTTACGGTCTGGAACAGAAAGAGGGCTTGAAACGCCGGGCCCATTTATACATCCTCCCTCACAAAAAAGGATATCAACAAATCTTATCTTTTTATTTTCTTCAAATTCCTTCAATGTGGCTTCGCAATTTTTATATCCCGAGACAATTCGTATTTCATCATCTTTAAGAAAAGATCGTATGCCACTACTATCCGTAAGTCCACCATCAAAGGGATAGATACGAGTGGGTCCTTCAGAGATATCAAACGTGTCGTTTGGATTTGTCGCTATTTCTGAAAGATTTTTGTCTTTTAGTATTTGTTCAAGCTCCTTATAGGTGAGAACCAACATATTCAACTCGGGATAATCCTCACTCGCTTCCAATTTTTTTACTACACATGGTCCAATAAAAACAGGTTTATAGTCAGGGTACGTCTCATGAACAATTTTTGCGGTTGCTACCATAGGAGAGTCCGCTTGTAATGCTAAATATTTAAGAAACTCTGGATGTTTTGTTCTTACATATCTCACAAAACTTGCACAGGGACTTGTAATAAAACGACTTTCTGGATTTGCTTTAAGGAGTTTTGCAACTGCTTCATTTGTTTTTTTTGCACCAGCACTTACTTCTACCACATATTCAAATCCTAGCGCTTTTAATTTTGTGATAATTTCTGGATATCCGTACATTATGGGGAACGATGGTGCCACCATTGCAACAAGATGTTCTTTTTTTTCAAGAAGTGTTTTAAGTTGATCTACATCAGTCATTTTTTTTAGAAATAATAGTTGTAATAATAAAAGCTAACATACCCCCCGCTAAAGCGGTATATAGCTGAAATAACCCCATCAATTGTAAAAAAATCATTGGAACTATTTTTGTTATTGTTAGTGCATATGCAATGCAGAATAAAAATCCACACTTGAGTAGTGCGCTCCCCACTATCGAAATAGGAGGGGAATTTTTCTTTGATAAATATGTAAAAGATTGCATTAATATATAATTACTTATCCAGATAAATGGAAGAAAATAAAGTAAAAAAACAGTAAATTTTCCAAACAAAAGTCCATTTAATAGCGCTCCGATACTAGGCAACACTACTATGGGAAGAGTGTTTTTTGACTTTATTTTTGAAACGTAGAGAAAAAGGAGAGTGTTGACGATGGCACCGGTTAAGAGTTGGGGACCAGAAATAAAAAAAGGAATTAGGAATGAAGTTGCAAGAAGTGAATATTCTAATACCTGACTTGTTGTTTTGGGAAGTGTAATTGTTTTTGTTTCCATATATATACTATATCACACCAGCCCAAAGAGCTTTTTTTATATCTACTCTTTCTCCTCTAAATGGAACACCTTCTGCACGTAGTATTTGTTTTTTTGTTATTATCCCCTTTTTCATGGAATAGCCTGTTAAAGCTCCATTTTTTGCAACAACACGATGACATGGTGTGCGTGGTGCATCTGGATTAGTCCTCATAAACCCTCCTACAGCGCGAGCAGCCTTAGGTTTGCCTGCAAGAAGAGCAAGTTGACCATAGGTAGCTACTTTTCCTTTTGGAATTCTTCGCGTAAGCTTATAGATTTTTTCCTTAAATAAAGTGTCCATAATGATAACTATTACACTATACCATTGACAATATAAAACCTGCTATACTGATTTTAAATACTATGAAAAAAATATTCTTCGGACTAACCCTCTTTTTTTTAATAGTTGGATTAACACATCCATTTCCAGCTTTTTCTCAATCAAATGTGCAAGGAGAAAAAACTGTTAAATGCTTAACTAATCGACCTGAAGATCCAGGAAATAGTCGCTCATTAACGTGGCATGACCCTCCTTCTCCCCAGTCTATTCCAAAATATTTAAAAGGAACATTCTTACAAGGAAGTACTGTTTATACAGTGGCATGTCTTGGGTCTGGAACTGGAAGAGTTTGTGGAACTGGGAGCACTCAATATGACGATGAATTGTTTGGAGCAAATCCTGTTGGAATCAATAGAGGAACAAAAGTTGACGCAACCGTTGGTGGAACAACTAATCCAAGTGGAGGTTATGAATTTTTTGGCGTGGAAATTCGTCCACCAGTAAATGGGTCAGCGGGCGACGCAGGAGCATTACAACAAGCTACTTTTAAATTTGAAGCTCCTTCTGGAAAAGATTGTGCTGTTATTTCATGGACACATCATGATCCATATGGAATAGTTTTTGACTCAGTAAGTTTAGAGCCAGTTGCAAATGTTGTTGTTACTATTCGTAATGAAGCAGGCGTTGCACTCGTTAATAATCCTGTGCTACGAAATAATGCGACAACGAGAGAAGATGGAGTATATAACTACCTTGTCCCTCCAGGAAGATATCTTCTTACAGTTCAACCACCAGCCGGCTACCAGTTTAGTGCTACACCTCATGCGAGCCCCAATATGGCTCAAGTGTATGACTTTATAGATGATAATGACACCAAGAATCATTGCACCATCTATAAACCGAATGAAATAATAGATGAAAAGGCAGATATGCCAGAGTGTCGTAATATCCCACTTGACCCAGTAACTACAAAACCTACTGTAAAGAGTCCTATCAATATGCAGTATGATTTTCAAAAAAATACCGATAAGGGAACGTATGTTATTAAAGGAAAAGTTTCTCATCCTTTATCAACAGTTGTCGCTTACCAAAAAATAACTGGTCAAGGGGCTACTCCAATGCAAAAAATTGAATTAGGAAGAGTTGATTCAAATCATTCTGGTTTTTACACACTTGAAATTCCTATCGCCAAAGTTTTGACCGATTCTGCTATTGAAGTCGAGTTTATAAAAAGTACGTTATTAGGTGCCGCTCCAAGCGCAAGCGTACCTGGAGATATTTTTAATAGAATTCATGACTTTTTGTTCAAGAGTGTCAATGCTCAAACATCCTCTCAACAAACAATAGTCATCGATCCTCTTCCTTCCTATATCGAAGGATATGCATATGATGAAGCACAACAAGCTATTCCAAATGCAGTTGTTCAAGTTAAGTTGAAAAATGGAGATTCCATCTATTATCAAACAAAGGCGGATAAAAATGGATATTTTTATATTTCCCCAAGTAGCCTTCCAACAACACCACTCAATTTAGAGTTTTACCTTAATTTTGTAAAGCCAAATGGAGGAAATGTAAAATATCGTGTATTTGAGTTTACCCAAGCTAATAAATATTATTTCACTAAAGAAAATATTAATTTGTTAACCGGGAAGAAGAATGGTGAGGTTGCAACGCCTCAAGCAGCTGGCAAAACAGAACTTAATATTGTTCCAGTAGATGGAACTGGAAGCAACAAAACTGGTATGAAGACAACAAGCTCTAATCTTAAGACAAGTTCATCATTGTCAAATGGTGAAACTCAACAAGGTACCTCAGCGACAAATCCAGTGAATCAACAAGTAATTGTCATTGTTGCTTTGATTATTGTACTTGGAATCGTTGGTGCCGTTGTAGCTGTGGCAATTGTCAAAAAGAACTCATCGACACCACCTACTTATTAAGTAGTGGTGATTTCGATGGATTTTTGTTTTGATGTAAGTCCTGAAATGATTTTAAAGTGGGACTTAGGAATATTGTAGTACTCGCTCATTCTTTCAATGACGGCTTTGTTTGCCTTCCCTTTTTCTGGTGCCTCTTTGATGTGGACTAAATAATGAGTGGAGTCTATCTTTATAATTTTCTCTTCACGAGCTTTTGGTTTTACTTTAACAAAGATTTTCATACTGTGCTGATATTATAATAGAATCATGCATAATCCATTACAGAAAGATCTTTTACTCTTATTGGAAAATGCATCGAATCTAACTGTTGATATATGCAATCGGTTTATAGCGCGAATAAACCAAGGGAACCTTACCAGAGATGAAAACCCCCCCTCTCATCTATGTGTCTATTTTGCTGCGTATGACCCAAAAAATAGGAATGTATTTATGGGAAAACATATTAAATCGGGTTTATGGTTATTCAATGGAGGACATGTAGATAAAAATGAATCAATTGAAGATGCTTTGTATCGTGAGATGAAAGAAGAGTGGGGATTGGTACAAAAAACAAACATAAGCGCTCCTTCCCTATTTACCATTACGCAGATTGAAAATCCAAAAAGACAAACATGTGGATGGCATTATGACATCTGGTACTTTATTCCATTCCAAAAAGATTTATTTCATCCCATGCAAAACCTATTATCACCCGCACCCTTGCTCGTGACAAAGCAACCCTGCTTGGGATAAATACAATGGATATGCAGCCTATTTAAGGGGAATATTTACCGTTGTGGTCCCGTTTGTACTTGTCGCCGAGATAGATAATATATATTGGTTATTGTGAGTGTCATCTAATGTCCATACTCCTGTCCAATCACTATTATAACTCGTTCCGCTTCCAGGCAAGAATTCATATGGGCCAGATGACTGTGTATCTGTAAGAAGATATGCAATTACTTTTTTTACTGGTGCTATATCTGAAATGGTAATTGTTACTCTCTGCTCTGCTCCATAGACTGGAACACGAGGTTTGATAATCCCCTTTCCAAAGTGAGGCCCCTTACCTTCATGTTTGGGGACTGCAAAACTCCACGTATCTCCTGATATTCGGGTAAATTGTGTTGTCTGCGACATCTTCCACAAAAAAGTTATACCTACTACGGCTATGCATATAAAAATTGCTATATATGTATAGAGTGATTTTAATTGAAAACTCTTCCGTGGTTTTATTTTTGTCTTACCTTTTGATTTTCTTACCATAGTAAATACATCATCTCACAAAACATAATCTCCATCAAGTATCTATATCTAAAAACCTAACATATTTTCTTTCATGTTATACTGAAAGTATGAAATTTAACATTCGTTTGATTTATCTATACCTTTTTTCATTTGTTGGGCTGATTGTGTTTGTCATCGGATGTGTTAGATTGGTTGATCTTGGTCTTAAGGTTCTTGTATTTAACAATGCAGATATGTATGTTTCCTATCCGATCACTCCTTATAAAGGATCTGGAGATGAAAGAACGGATGCTCAAATACAACTGGAAAATGAACAACAACAAAAATCTCAGCTTGAAGAGTCAAAACGAAATAGACAGCGAGAAATTTCTTCTTCACTCGCTATGATTATAGTAGGAGCACCCTTGTACCTATATCATTGGTCGTCAATACAGAAAGAAAATAAAGCGAATAAGAAAAAACGAGGTTAATTCTTCACTTTGGGTATTGTGTTACACTTGAGTCACATGTTTTTATTACCTAAAGATAGCCTTAAAATAAAAAGGACAAAAAATAAGGGTTATGGGGTTTTTGCACGAAAAAATATTACTGCGGGCACAGTAATTAGTGACTACCTTGGAAAAATAGTAAGTAATGCAGACTATGATCTGAGTAATGACAAACAAGGTCTATATCTTATGTATCTTTCTGATTATGCTTCAATTTATCCCGATTTATCAAAACCTGGTCCCCATCTTGTCAATCATTCGTGCAAGCCAAACTGTTGGATATATGTCTATGAAAGTCATACTCTTTTTTATGCAATTGAAGATATAACTATGGGCGATGAACTGACTATCTCATATTTATTAAGTCCAGATAATGGAACCTGCATAGCCTGTACACATAGTTGCAAATGCGAGAGTATTAATTGCACCAGAACAATGCACCTTACAAATGAAAAGTATAAAATGTGGCAAAATTATTTAAATAAAAAAAGAAAGAAAATAAAAAAGGTCAAGGAGCTGTACGATAGTATCCTCCCTCCTCTCCAGTTATACCCTATTACACTCCCCATTGACCCTATTTATAAAAAAATATATTCCTAATTATTCCTCAATAATGGTGTCTACTATTGTTTTGTATGAATCAGGCGGAAGTTTTTTTGCTTCATTAAAATATGCGGGATCGATATAAAAATATTTATTTTTATAGAGCTTACCATATATCACAACAGACTCATGTGTACGAATTATGTTGTTTAATATTTCATGACTAAGTATAGTTTCATTATATTGACAAAGAAGAATCAACTCCTTATTTTTAATAAATTGATCTAACTTTACTTCATATTCTGTGAGACTCTCCACAATTATCTTATTGTTTGTTAAATCCATTTCACCAATCCCCCTCAAGCCAATATATCCTTC
>JAPLYR010000096.1:22234-33806 GCA_026395455.1 Candidatus Roizmanbacteria bacterium
TTAATCGCGGCTTCCTTTAGATTATTAATAGTGTTGAGTAATCCTTCAGGCTTAAAAACTCCTCCCTCTAGATATATATCCTTAGCTAAAACTACTTCCAATTGTTTACTATTAATATAGTCCGTTATTTTAAATCCAGCGTTTTCAAATTGGAATATAACCTCTTCTTTTGAATTTTCGCCCGCAACATATATACATTTATTTTTATTCATCAATCCATCCATAAGGAACGGAACTACAAAGGAAAACTGCTGTTCCTTATTTTGATAAATAGAACAAATGTGATCTCCTAATTTAATATCCTTTATGTCTAAAATATTTGGACTCATTGATATATATAATTACTATTTTAATCCATGCTCTTTAAAACAAGCAACGTATTTCTGATCTTCGACCATCAAATGATCAATAAGCCAGTCTTCTAAAAAATTAACCAAATTAAAAGCAAGCGAGATGGTGTCTTCTTTATAAAGACTAACAAGTGTTTCTAGTTTTACATTAAATTCTCTATGCTTAGCTTTATGTTCTTCCTTATGCTCATAATTAAACTTCTCAAAATAGTCTTCTTCGGTTTTAAAATGAAATTGTTTATACTCCACTAATGCCTTTATTATGGAATCGACATCACTCTGTGTGGGCTTACTAGTCAACAATTCAATTAATCGATTTATAGTATCAAACATTTTTTTATGTTGATTGTCTATCTGTTGTACTCCAACGCTATATTTTTTATCCCATTCAAGTTTAGAGGTTGTCATAGTTGCTATATACTATATATTAAATTTTCCCTTGTTGCGTACTTGATTTTTCAAGTTCGCTAATTCTCTTTTTGAGTTCAATCATCTTAATTTCCCTATCAACCATAAACTGATTTAATTTCTTAAGTTCTGTGTTCCCTTTTTCAAGTGCATCTTTTGAATTAGTAATCTGAATGTTTGAATAATTTAATTTGGTAATCATGTCTTTAATATTACTTACCATCATCACAAATGAGCGAGACAGAATTCCCACTTCATCCTTTTGATTAATGAGCTCTTGGTTAATTAAGACATCCATTTTTCCAGCAGCCACTTGTTCAACAGATTTTGTGAGATTTTCGATTGGGTTTATGAGCTGTTTCGAAAAATTGCTCGCATAAATAATCATTACAAAAATAACAAAAAGAAAAATGATTGATGATGTAGTAAGGGTAATAAAGTAAAGCTGTTGGGATTTTTCTTGAGTACTAGATAAATATTCAAGCTCCTTTTGTAAAAGTGCCGCTGTATTGCTTTGTACAAACTCATTTTCTTTATGTGCTTGAGCAAAATGTTCAGAAAAATTCTGAAGCTCACTTGCTTTTATTTCTTTTAACCCAGTGTCACATTCACTTATAACCTTATTTGCTGTATGCTCAACACCAAGAAGTAGCATTTTACTTTCCTCAGATACAATTCTTGTTTTTAGCAAAATAA
Source organism: Candidatus Roizmanbacteria bacterium (assembly GCA_026395455.1). Classification (GTDB taxonomy): domain Bacteria; phylum Patescibacteriota; class Microgenomatia; order UBA1406; family GWC2-37-13; genus JAKBEU01. The sequence continues at coordinate 23,689 of JAPLYR010000096.1, forward strand.
TAACATTGAGGAGATTTTCTTTTATTGTCTGATATTCAGAAAAAAATTGCATATTTCCAGAATTTTTTCCAGCATTATTATATGTTTTAATTAAATTATCTGACATTGAAATAATACTGTATTCCATCGTCATCGTTTGAATTATCCTTTGATTTTGATAGACATTAAGCTGGTTTATCAAAAACATGATTGCAGCAAATACACCAATAACTAAAATCATTCCAATTAGGGTATTTTGAATCCTGTTTCTGATACTATTCACAATATTTTCTATTATTAATATTTTATTTAATTACTTGATATACCTGATTCTTTGAGTGAAAACCATCTTTAATAACAGTTTCGTCAATATTATTTTTTGTAACCATGATTGGATCAAGGAAAAAGGATTTCACTTCTATTTTCCCATTATATGTTTTACTATTTGATTGGGGAGTCTCTCCTTTTGCAAGCTCAACTGCTATTTCTGCTGCTTTTTGAGCAAGTGCAGGAATTGGTTTATACACTGTTAATGTTTGAGTTCCCTGGATTACTCGCTGAACTGCAGATAATTCTGCATCTTGACCTGATACGGGGATCCTTCCGTCAAGGTTATATTCTTTGAGCGCACGAATTGCTCCAAATGCTGTGCCATCATTTGCAGCAACAACTGCATCTAATTTCCCACCAGTAGCTAAGTATTTTTTAATAGTATTGTATGACTCTTCTGGTTTCCAATCGGTCATAAATTCGTCAATAACAAGTTTTACAGATCCTTTTTTGATAAGTGGATTTAAAACCTCCATTGATCCTTGTTTTAAGAGTGAGGCATTATTATCTGTTGGAGCTCCTCCAATATAGGCAAAGTTCCCTGTATTTTTAACTGACGTAACCCCTTGCGCTTCCATATTCCCAACTTTTACATTATCGAATGAAATGTAAAAATCTACATCTGAATTTTTTATTAATCTATCATAGGCAACAATTTTTATGTTTGCCTTATGAGCTAACTCAACAACTCCAGCGATTTTTTCACTATCGTAAGGGGCTATGACAATAACATCAACACTCTGACTAATTAAATTCTCTACTTGTGTATTTTGTAGCTCCGCATTGGAATTTGCTGATACAACTTGAGTATACACGCCTAGTTTTTTTGCTGCTTCAACAAACAGATCTCTATCTTTTTGCCACCGCTCTTCTCTGAGGTCGCCAAGCGCAAACCCGATGCGGATACTGTTATTTGGATTAACTTGAGTATCTACTGGTGGTTTGATGAGGATAAATTTTATAATTACACCGATTATTATAATGCCAATTATAAGGCTAGTAATGACGAAAGTATTGGTTTTACTCATGTTTTTATATCAAAGTAATGATTTATAAATCAATCATGCTCTTCAGATTTCAATATAGTACTATATGAGGAGGTATGCAAATAGGAATATGGTATTACTAATTTTAAAAAATCATTTATAAAATACCCAAAACTTTGTTGTCTGCTAACAATATATGTAGTTACAGGGATCTTTTTTTATGGATCTAGAACCTATCTCCCCTTTCAAAATTTTCTTTTATCATACAAATATATTGGGACTTTTTTTAGCGGTTTTTTTTATGCCTATGGGTTTACTGCAGCACCTGCAACCGCCATATTATTAACTCTTGCAAAACAACAAAACGTTATCTTTGCAGGACTAATTGGTGGAATAGGAGCATTGTTAGGCGACACGATTATTTTTCTTTTTATTCGTCATTCATTTCTTGATGAAATAAAAAAACTGAAAAAGGAAAAGCCATTTTTATTCATAAATAAAAATACAAAAAAAATATTTCATCGATTTAATGATTATTTAACGCCTATTATTGCCGCACTATTTATTGCTTCTCCTCTTCCAACAGAGGTGGGTATTGCTTTAATGGCAACAATTAAAAAAATTTCTTTAAAACAGTTTTTCTTTATTGCCTACATGCTGCATACTTTAGGAATACTTACTATTCTCTTCATTGGTAATGCAATTTAATGTGATTATTTGATTCTATATATACAATTTTAGAAGTATTCTATTTAAATATTTCTCACTATGCTCCAAGATATGCATTTTCACTAATTCGAGACGCACTTTTCGCAGCTAAATCTAATAAATATTTTGTTATTGTGTTTATATGATTTGCTTTATGCATATAATTTGCAAACATTTTTGGAGATCCTACTGTCACAGCATATTTGCCGATAAGATAAAATCGGGCATGTTCTAATTTGCCTCCCAGATACATTTTTTGTTTAATCCATCTATTTTTAGTCATAGATATTCCTACTGAAACAATGGGAATATTTGTCTCTATTGACAACCTCAGTGCGCCAGAGAATAACTTTTTAATAGAGCCATTTTCCGAGCTTAACTGACCCTCAGGAAAAATCAGCACACTTTCCCCTCTTAAGAGCTTTTCTTTTGCTGCATTGTACGCAGCTCTTCCTTGATTTTCATACACTGGAATGTGTCCTGCTTTTGCAAGTAGTTTGCCAACAAATGGAATAGAAAATACACCACCGGTAATAAGTATTGACACCTGCTCAGGAAGTACAATCATAAGCATAAGAGGATCAAGAGTTGAAAGATGGTTTGCAACGAATATTTTTGGTTTATTATCTACCTTATGTTCGCGACTATAGTCAATATAAAGTGGAACAGCGAAGAAAATTCGTAATATCCATTTTATGAAAATGTACCAGTAATTATTTTTTTTTATATCTCGATCTTTACAGTTGAGTTTTTTATTTATTTTCATTATAAAACTATCCTCCAAAAAATAAATGTTGTATTAGTATTTTAATACCAATACAAATAAGAATGAGTCCTCCAATAATTTTAACGTTGTTTTTACAATATTTTCTCAGCTTATTTCCTTGATAAAATCCAATAAATGCAACATAAAAAGTAACCACTCCAATCGTAATAATGGTTGAAATAATAGAGTTATCGATAAACGCAAGTGTAATCCCTACTGTTGCCGCATCAATACTTGTTGCTATGACTAAAGGAGTAAGGGTACGAAGATTAATAGCTATTTTCCTCTGATCACACTCATCTTTATTCCAAGATTCATGTATTAATTTTCCTCCAATAAAACTTAAAAGCAAAAAAGCGATCCAATGATCTATGTTGGTTATGATTAGCTTAAATCCTAATCCAAGAATGACTCCAAGCAATGCCATACCTGCTTGCCCAATACCAAAAAGTGCCCCAACTTTGCATGCGTCTTTGAGTGATGGCTTTACAAATTGAGATCCCTCAACTATTGATACAGAAAAGGTATCAAAATTGAGCCCAATAGCAATCAGAAAGGATGTGATCATAAGTTTATAAGTATAAAGGAACAAATTTTATTTATCATATTGAATGTATTTATAAATATGCCATACTAACAGTATGGATACATCTATTCCTAGTGAAATATATCTACAGATTATAGACCAGATGCCAAACCCAATTTGGAGATCTGGCATCGATGCGAAATGTAACTTCTTTAATAAAGCCTGGTTCAATTTTACAGGGAAAACAATAGCTGAAGAAATTGGAGATGGGTGGGCAAAAGGTGTACATAAAGAAGATTTTGATATGTGTCTTAAGATCTATCTTGAGGCTTTCAAAAAAAGACAGTCATTTGAGATGGAATATCGTCTTATGCACAAAGATGGAACATATCATTGGATACTTGATTGTGGATCCCCTTTTTTTGATAGTGACCAGAAATTTTCTGGTTATATTGGGTCTTGTTATGATATCAATGAAAACAAAGAGTACAAGCTTTTATTCTCAAACATGGCAAGTGGTTTTGCATATCATAAAATAATCACTGATGAGTTAAGCGCTCCTATCAATTATGAATTTATTGATATTAATAGGCCCTTTGAACAGATTATTGGACTACATAAAAATGATGTCATTGGAAAAAAAGTAACAGAAGTTCTTCCTGGAATCGAAAAAGATCCTGCAAATTGGATAAAAAAGTATGGTGAAGTTGCGGTAAATGGAACAGAGATAAAATTCGAAAATTTTTCTCCTCTTTTAAATAAGTGGTTTTATGTGTCTGCATATGCACCAAAAAAAGGATATTTTGTGACTATTTTTGAAGATATTACTGTACGTAAATTAGCAGAAGATAACCTGCAAAAAAAATTCGCAGAATTGGAAAAGATGAATCAATTAATGATTGGAAGAGAAATAAAAATGGTTGAATTAAAAAAGCAAGTCGAATCTCTCCAAAAAAAATAAGAGCTCTTATCTAGAGTGCATAAGTGATACAATCGGGGTGTGAAGAATAATATTAAGGTTGCTCTCTTATCTCCTATTACGCACTCTATTCCCCCTATTGGATATGGACCATGGGAGTTGATTGTATACAATCTTGCTGAGTCGCTAGTTCATCTCGGAGTCGATGTCACTTTATTTGCAACAAAAAAAACCACCACGTCAGCAAAATTAGAATATATAGTGGACACTCCATTAAGTGAGGTTAATCAAAAACTGCATGCATCATTTTCTCAAAAACACATTGCATATGTGCTTTCTCAGTCAAAACGATTCGATATAATTCATAACCACTTTAATATCCACCCAGTACTTTCTGCTAAAACAATAAGGACTCCAATGGTTACAACCCTCCATGGAAGTGCATGTGAAAAAGTAAATGATCTCCATTACAAACAGTGTAAGAGTGAAAATTTTATTTCTATATCTTTTGCAGAAAGAAAGTTCATGCCAAATTTAAACTATATTGGGAATGTGTATAATGGACTCGATTTCACGAAATATACAGTTAAAAGTAAGAAGGGTGAGTATTTTATATTTAGTGGAAGAATAGTAAAAGACAAAGGAATTCTCTCTGCGATTGAGTTCGCCCAACAAACAAAAATACCTCTAAAAATACTGGGGATTATTACCGATCAACAATTTTTTGATACATCTGTAAGTCCTCATATTGACAATAAACTTATTACCTTCTTAGGTAATCTACCCACTTCTCAAGTGGTTATATTATTACAAAATGCAATTGCAACTTTGTGTTTTGTTGAATGGGATGAGCCTTTTGGGCTTTCTGCTCTTGACAGTCTTGCTAATGAGGCTATTAAAAGATTAAATGAGGTACAAAAAATAGATAGTGCTCAATGTTCCACATCTGCACGATTAAAATTCTCTCAGGAGATTATGGCTCAAAACTATTTGCAGTGCTATTTTAAATTATTAAAAAAATAATACTATTAAGTCAGATCTGAAAAATCTCTCAATTCTTCCCATTGCTTTCTCATTTTTTCTGGATTAGCCTTTTCACCATCTATAAACTTTGCATATTGAGAATGTTGCTTCTCTACTCTCCGATAATATTTTATTGGGCACCAATATCGTTCCGTTCTCCCTCCTATTTCTGCGCTATATCGGATAAGGTTATTTACATAACTACAGTAGATACAATTTATTTTTTCCCAAGGATTAAGCCATGATAACAATTGGCGGTCATTAATAAAATATTCTCGATAATTGACAAGTGGGATCCCGTATAGACGGAAACACACTTGTTGATAGATTTCATTCGATTTATGAAAAATTACTGAAGGAAAAAACATTCCATAAATAAAAGGTGCACTTAAAAGATAGCGCCAATTAATGGGGATTTGAATACGTTTATTATGATGCTCCCATAATTTAATATATTTTTTTGGAACGGCTATTTTTTTAAGATATCCATTACTTTCAAGAAGTTGCGTTAGTTTTTTGTTGAATGCATCTTTTGTTTCTTTTTGAAGCTCTATAAGCCTTTGAAGTGTCAACTGGCTATCAGCATATAACTCTGTTCTCATTTGGGTAAATCTTTTAGTTATGTCATCCATAGTTTAAATTTAAACTGAAGCTTAGTATATAAGTTTTAAGAATAGATAGCTAGTCTGAAAGTTTTAAATTGAGATTAGTGAGGTAATGAATATTACCTCATACTTTCAGTATTACATGACAAAAGACTGTTGTGAGGCTATAATTAGTAAACTACCTATATATGGTTGCTGAACTTTTATTAAAAATGGAGGAAAAGAGTGCATTACATAGCGTCCAAACGTTTGTAACTCATACTCTTGAACATCCTTTATTAAATGAAGAAACAAGAGAACGAAGAAAAATTTTTCCAAACAAGGTTACTGCGTTTTTATCTACTGGAGGTATTGATACGAGTAAATGTGCTATTGTTCCCTGGGGCGACTTTGTATGGAACTCAACAAGTGAATCCGATTACGATATGGTCATTCTAACTACCGACTCGATAACCTCTAATCAAATATGGAATATCCAATTTACATCGCCCGAAATGGACATCAAAGGTGTCTCGGCTATCGACAGAATAAAATCTATAAATGATGGCTGGCCCTATGTCCCATTATTCATTCCTGATGAATATATAACTGGAAATTTGGATCTAGTACATAGGGCACGAATGATGTTAACTGCTGGAGATCCTGAAACCCGACGCAAGTATGAAAAGATGGCTCCTTTGATTTTTAATAATTTTTTTCGTAATTGGCAATCGATGGATTGGTATAGATATAGTGACCCTCAAACACAAGATAAGAGAGCTATTCATTTTAATAGATTATTAAATGAAAGAGCCTCCCAAACTCATAATCCAGAAGGTTGGAAGACTGCATTTTTAGATAATCTTGCCACATTTAAAATTCCCGACTTTGAAACCTACCGCGATGCAATGACAGAGTCATCAGGCGCGCTGCAACTACTGTCCAGCTATAAAAACCAAGGTATTCTTCCCTCTACGACTTCATCCCAATATGTCTCTCCAATTTCTGTTTAGTTATTAAAAGGTTTTAATTAGTTTTTTTCTTTCGATAGAGAAAGATTTGATAGACGACTGCTCCCGTTGTAATAATTCCTAGCCCTTGTCCAAAAACGAGCACCATATCTTTCTGCAGAACACCATGAAGCGTCCATAAGACATATACAAGGAAAGATAAAATATAAAAGGAAGTTGAAACTCCTTCTGTTGACTTTCTTTTATAATTTTTGTGTATCTGATCTGGAAAACCTACAACTTTTACTAGAATAGAAAGAATTGTTGTTAAAAATCCAATAATGAGAGCAAAGTTTACCATTCCAAATTATAGCAAGTTTAATATATTCATTAATATATATTATTAAAAATAATCTGATTAATACTGCTATGACAGCCTAAAGTAGTGTTAAATGTTATAATTATAGGATATGTATGGCTATAGAGAACAAATGCGCGCATCCATAGATAGTCTGACAAGGCAATTTGGAAACCCAAAAAATCTTGGGAGGATAACTCCTACTGAGGGCCTTGAAATAATGGATGTACAGAGAATTCCGGTTGCTCGAGCAAGAACAAAAATTGTTGGGAATTATATCGACCGTCTAGGTCTTGAAGGAAAAAATATTTTAGAGATTGGCTCTGGTACAGGAGATCTGTACCGACTTATAAAGGCAACAGGGAAACATGTTGATCTGTCTCTTTCAGATATAAAACCAGAGAGAGTAAAAAGCCATATTGGGAATGAAATTCCTGTAAAAAGGCTTGATTTAAATAGATTAGACTTACCCGATTCTTCACAGGAAATTATAATTGTCTCAAACTTGCTCGATCAATTTGAACAATTTGAACCACCTCTTTCTGAAATTCAAAGAGTACTTACACCTGGAGGGATACTTATAACTCTCACTGATCTAGCTCCTGACGAATTTGTTTTTTTTAAAAGACATGCTGACTCTTATATTCTCCCTTTTGTACAAAATCAAAAAAATATAACTTCAATTCCCTATGTCGTTATGACTGCAGAACAAGCTGAACAATTTGGGAACCTACAACCACCAGCATTAAAAGAATTTTGGTTTGCATATATGGATTTAAAAGAACCCTGGGAAAGAGCATTAGTTACAAGAATCTCTCATAATCAGCAGATAAAAGCACTCCAACATAATATGTTGATGCTCCATATGCAAAAAGGTCTTGGATTTGAACCAAAAATTATTGATTCCCCAGCTGAGTTCCATATTGAAGTAGGAAAAGCGATGGAGAAAGTGGGTTTTGAAAATGTAGATATAAATCTAGAAAGAGAAGAAATTGTTGGACCTCCAGAACGGAGACAAAAAGCCAGTATGGAATATAATCATGCATTTAGTAAATTAATTGAAACTTCAAATCCTACTTTGCAGTCTAACGTAAAAGAGATTGCGCTTTAAATACGTAAGCAATTTAAACATGAGAATTGCTGGCCAAAAGATGGATTTTCCAATCCCCATCATAACTGCTGTAAATGTTGTAGCGCCTTTTAAGAAGTAAAAGAGTGCTCCGATTACACCAAGACCATATATTGGGTTACCCGTACCATGACCATGATGTTGATGATGTTTGAATATATTTTTATTTTTACAACATTCTCCTGGGGTTTTTTCTTCTGAATTATCTTTATTCATAGTTTAATTATAATCTAATTATTTTCCTAAATTTTCCTTTACTCTAAATTTAACTATTCTTTTTATTAAATCTAGTGGCAAGGGCACATTCATTGGAAATTGAATTGTCCCCTTTGTCAGTTTATATTGTGATAATTCACTTTTAAATGCATCTATACCTGAAGGAGATGGATAAAATCCAATATGATTTTTATAAGCTGCAAAGTGAACTAGATTGCCGTTTAATTTGAATGTAGGTATCCCATAAGCTATTGTCTCTTCTGCGTTTGGTACGATTTTTTTGATCGTCTTCCTTAAACTTTCTAATATTAGTTGTATTTTTTTAGGAAATGTTTGTATGTATAAATCAATTGTCCTTATTGTTGCTTTATGGGTATCCATGGGTTGAAAAGAAAAAACTATTTTTCTGCCAATCCTTTGAGTATAAATAATGCTTTTGGCCAAGCATCTTTCATATAGGAGACAAAGTCATTGGTTGTATCCACTTCTATCATTACTTCAGTCTTCCCTATCACGTCCATGAATCTATATTTCTCATAACCAACCCATTTTTTCGCTTCACTGCTAGTTGTGTCTTCTACTCCATCAGTCACTAGTCCAACATGTTTAATTGAGATTAATTCATATGGAATACTGTCTGCAACTTCACTGGTCATTCCACCCATTTTTCCATCCTCACCCGGAGCTAAAAATTGCATTTTTGTATCTTTATTCCAATTTCCCACAAAATGCGAGCCTGGCATAAATATAGCTGCCCATTCACGATATGTTTTGTCTCCTAACATTACCTCCCAAACTTTTTTCTTTGGTGCATTGATTTGAATAGAAAAATGAAGTGTTTTCATAATATAAAGTTTAGCATAAGAAATGCATTACTCCATGGATTTACCATTTTTAAAATAGTTTTTCTTGATATGTCTTAGTCGCGAGTTTTATTAATGACTCTTTCTCAATTTGTCGAATTCTCTCGTATGAGACTTTATATTTTTTTCCGATGAGTTTTAATTTTTTTCCTTTTAAACGAAGTGATAAAACATCTGCCTCTTTCGGTTTTAACCTATGAGTCTTTTTTACAAATTCGGTAAAGTATATAAGTGTTCGATTGGACATTTTCTGTAGGCATTATACATCTAATCTTCAGATTGATTCAATAACGCGAGTTTGAATTGCTTTTTTTCAAATAAATGAGAATGTCATTTCTTTCCTATAGAAGTGAGAAAAAGAAAAATAAAAAATGCGATAGTTATACATCCAAAGATAAAGAGTGTATGTAAAAACAAGTGTAGGGATTGTTTCTTTTTTCCATCAAAGTATAAAACAAATGGTTGATAGAAAAATAAATATCCCATAGTGACTGCAGAAAATGTAAATAAAGAGATAAGCGCGGCAGGCGCAAGAACTGAGTTATTCCCAAATTTAAGAATGGTTCCAAAATAAAGAATAAATGAAACAACAAGGATATATAAAACTGCGAGGATTGCGTTTATATATGGCTTTTTTGTCATGGAGAACAGTATAGCAAATAGTTAAATTGTCTTAATTCTCTCTTTGAGTGCTTCCTACTATAAAATTTAAACCTTAAGTAATCCACGAAATGCTCGCGATCCATAATAGGAATCAGCTCCGTTATGAAAAACAAAAACA
>JAPLYR010000030.1 GCA_026395455.1 Candidatus Roizmanbacteria bacterium
CTAGATGATATGGCAAAAAAAAATGGAGGTAATGAAATAAATTTAGTGTTGCTTGATGATATCCTTGACACAGGTACAATGACAAAAGCAATGGCGCTTTTACTTCAAATGGCTCGTGAAAAAGGATACAAAGTAAATCTTATTGGTGTTGTAGCACCTCTTGAGAAGATGTATACAGATGCTCGAAAAACTATTGCAAATGAAGTGGGAGATATGCCCGTATTTAGTGCACTTGCGGTAGAGGATATGGGTATCCATCAGGGTACCGATCCGTGGATCAAAGTAAGGGGTGTAGATAAGCCATTTGCATGTGGAACAAAGGATTTCCGTACCCCAACTCAAAAAGCAGGTGGAGCGGATGAAGAGGATTATTCGATATAACGAATGGAGTTTTTTCAATAATACTGTATAATTCAAGTATGACAACTAGTGCGTTACAGAACTATTATTACTTCCAGCCATAAGGCGGGAGGTTTTTCTGTGATAAGAACCCCGCCGAAAGCGGGGATTTTTTTTGACTCCGTTTCCGAAATGAAATTTCGGATTACGGAGACAAATCCCTTCGAAATGAGTATTCGGTTGCGAGGACGAAGACCTCGAGCCGAACACGAATGAAGGGGGATTGGTGGGAATTTGCAATGTGATATATATGAACAAACAGACTTTAGTTCGACAATTTAGCTTCTATTATTATCAACTCCTCTACGGTGGGCCCGTTTAGTACCTATTTTTCACTAAACCACACCCGCCAAAAGAGGCGGGTTTTTTAATATTTTACTTTTATATATATGAAACAAATTACATTTATAAACGGTCGTGATATTCCTATGGAACTTCATAGACCGGTTATTGTGCAAAAAATTAACCTCAATCCCATTGAAGACAGGAAAAAAGCAATAGAAGGGGCGGGGTTTAATACATTTTTACTCAATACTGAGAGTATTTTCCTTGACATGCTGACTGACTCAGGAACAAATGCGATGAGTAATAATCAACTGGCAGCAATGATGCAAGCTGATGAAGCATACGCTGGTTCCAGCAGCTTTAAAAGGCTCGAAAAATCGGTGTGTCATTTTTTTAATAAAAAATTATTTCTTCCGGTACATCAGGGAAGAGCGGCTGAGCATATTCTTGCACAGACGTTTGTTAAAAAAGGGGATGTTGTCCCTATGAATTTTCATTTCACCACTACGAGAGCTCACATCGAATTTGTGGGGGGGAGAGTTGAGGAGTTAATAGTGGATGAAGTGTTTAAAACAAAGAGCAAAGAGTTATTTAAGGGGAATATGGATATTAAAAAACTCACTCAGTGTATTGAACGGGTTGGAAAAGATAAAATTCCTTTTATCCGTATTGAAGTCACCACTAACCTTACAGGAGGTCAGCCCGTATCTCTTGACAATATTCGCAAGGTAAAAGAAGTGGCTAAAAAATGGCATATTCCAGTAGTTATTGATGCGTGTCTTATTGCAGAGAATGCATGGTTTATCAAAACAAGAGAGAAAGGATGTGAAGATATGTCTATTCAAGAAATAATCCATGCAATAGCTGAGTGCGGAGACATAATATACTTTTCAGGAAGAAAGCTTGGAGCGGCACGAGGCGGAGGAATAATAACAAACACGAACGAACATTTTATGAAAATGAGAACGTTTGTTCCTCTATTTGAGGGATTTCTCACGTACGGTGGGATGTCTACAAAAGAGATTGAAGCTCTCGCAGTTGGCTTAAATGAATTTACTGATGAAACAGTAATAAGTCAGATGCCACGATTTATTCAACATGTAGTCACAGAGCTTGAGAAAAAACATGTCCCGGTTGTAACTCCCGCAGGTGCGCTTGGAGTTCATATCGATGCAAAAAAGTTTTTACCACATATTGACCAAAAACAGTACCCTGCAGGAGCTCTTGTTGCAGCACTCTTTTTAATTTCTGGTATTCGTGGTATGGAACGAGGAACAATCTCAACAGATCGAGACATAGTAACAAAACAAGAAATTCCAGCTGAACTTGAGCTTATTCGGTTGGCTGTCCCAAGACGAGTGTTTAGTCTTTCTCACATGGAATTTTTAATAGACAGGATGGTGTGGCTTTTCAAGAATCGCAATCTCATTGGAGGATTGACCTTTACAGAAGAGCCCACAGTCTTACGATTCTTTTTTGGAAGACTTAAACCAGTTTCCAATTGGCCTGAAAAACTAATCGCACAGTTTAAAAAGGATTTTGGAGAGACGAGTTTATAAAAAATTGGTGGGGGCAAAGCTTATTCTTTGCCCCCTCAATTGATAGAGGTGCTAGTTGTATTTATATTTTGTATAATCAATTCATTATGAACACACAAGACAAACTAAATCTTATTAATCAAGTTGGAGAAGAAATAATTGGAGCGGAAGAATTAAAAACACTTCTTGAAAGTGGAGAACAACTCGTTGCCTATGACGGATTTGAACCGTCCGGACAAATTCACATTGCACAAGGACTCCTTCGTGCTATTAACGTGAATAAAATGATTAAAGCGGGCGTGAAATTTCGTATGTGGGTAGCAGATTGGCATGCAATGGCGAATAACAAAATGGGTGGTGACTTGGAAAAAATAAAAACAGTAGGATTTATGTGGGCGTCTGACATGGCAAAAAATCCAGATTACTGGAAGCTTGTGGTGCAAGTGGGCAAGTCAAATGCTCTTAAAAGATTTATTCGCACCGCAGAAATGATGGGACGAGAAGAATCACTTGAAAAATTAACTGGTGCTCACATCATTTACTCATGTATGCAAGTTGCTGATATTTTTATGCTTGGAGCAAAAATAACACAGCTTGGAATGGATCAAAGAAAAGTCAATATGTTAGCTCGAGAGGTAGGACCACTCCTTGGATACTGGAAACCAGTAGTAGTAAGCCATCATATGTTGCGGGGACTTGGGAAACCTGTTTCCAATGAACAAGATGCATTGCAGAGAACTATTGAATTAAAAATGTCTAAATCAAAGCCTGATACAGCAGTCTTTATGACAGATACAACAGAAGACATTAAAAGAAAAATAAATAAAGCATATTGTTTAGAGGGGGATGTAAAAGAAAATCCTGTTCTGGAATACTGCAAATACATTATTTTTGAATCATTTGATCGTTTGAATATTTCTGCCTTTGAAGTTGAACGTCCAGAAAAGTTTGGTGGCAATTTGTCATTTAAAACATATGCAGAATTAGCAGATATATTTGAAAAGAAGTTGCTTCACCCAATGGATTTAAAAACATCGGTCGTGAAGTATCTCGATCAATTGTTGCAACCAGTCAGAAACCATTTCGAAATAAATGAAGAGGCAAAAAAACTATTGGAAGTGGTCAAAAGCTATTCAGTCACACGGTAAGTTACTTAAATGATTTGTAGAGCTCCCAAATCTTTGTGCAGTAGTTTCCCTTAGCACCATTTCCATAGTCATATTGACAGACTCCATGATGCTTTTCAGCAACAAGCTTAACTGTTTCTTCAGGCCAATCTGAACAACTTGGTTGAGGAGATTTGCCAGCTCTTCCTTTGGTAGCCCATGCAAATATAACCGCATTATCAAAAAGGACACGTCTATCAATATTTTTTGATAATACTTTAATGGTGTTTTTACGAGTAACTTCTTGCTCCCACTCGGATACCTGAAGAAGACCCATTATTTTAATATCTGTGGGATTTCCAATTGCACTACTACATTTTGTTCCTGCTCCCACACTATCTGAAGGAACGATGCCAATCTGAGTATGATACCCAAATCCATAGCATGGATCTCCAGTGCCTGTTTTCCACCATCCATATGTATTATAAATTTTTATTGTTGCGGCAGAATCATTTTTAAATCGCTCACCTGTTTCAACACTTTTAATAGCCATCATAAGCGCAGCAGGAACACACGTGCGTTTTTCAACTTCTTGTAGTATTTCTTTTAAGCTACTTCCAGGACGAACGTCATCGGTTACAGGAGGTAATTCTGGAACCGCCGTTGGTTTTGGTGGCTTTGTTGGTTTTGGAACCTCAGTAGGTTTTATAATGGTGGGGATAAGGGTTGGTTTTAAGATGGGACTTGATGGTATGATCTGTGTTGGAAATGCTTGTGTAGGAGTAGATGTGGGAGGTGAAGGTGGGGAAGTTGGGGCGGTGAGCCACTCATCTGATGGAGTAGGTACAACTCCCTCATAAGGAACTGGGGTCACTTCAGCAATACTGGAAGAGAGAGATCCTATTTGTGGCAGTCGAATTGCTTGCAGTGAAGAAGCGACATATGCTCCCGAGTCTACTAATTGTTTTGAAAAGTCTGCCACAATACTTTTTACCTCAACATGAGGCGCTCCCGTTTCACTGGTGGTTTGACTATACTTCATAAAAACTCCACTTATTCCAAAGGCAAGGACGAGAACAACTCCAATACGAATACGAGGATGTATATATATCACATATTGAGTGTAACAAAAAATGAAGGCAAGGTCTATATATGGATAATAGGTATTAGGCGTGCAATTCTCGCATATGCCGCCAGTGACGTCTTATGCTTCGTTTTTCCCACCTACCACAAAGCCATCTTGACATAAATGTCACGTGGCTGGCATACTGCTTCGAATTGTAAATACAAAAATACTATTTTTTTCTGGTGCTCCGTTTATTATCATTTTGTTGCTTCATCCCTTCGACTTCGCTCAGGGTAAACTCCCATTTTATACCTGGTAC
>JAPLYR010000146.1 GCA_026395455.1 Candidatus Roizmanbacteria bacterium
GTACCTGAGCGGGGTTCTTTGTGGACACAAAGATGTGTAAATATAACGTCTGCATTTAATTCTTTACAACTAGTTATCACTGCTTCGCCAATTCCACCTGTTTCATAATGATCTTCAACAATTACAATTTGTTTTATCTGTTTTGCAAGCTGTTGAATTGTTTTGGAGTCAAGTGGTTTTATAGAGTATAAATCTATAACGGTCGTATATATTTTCTTTTTTTCAAGTATTGCCTGCGCTTTCAAAGCTTCGTGAAGGGTGATGCCGGCAGAGATAATTAACGCAGTAAGCTTTGTGTCATCCCCTCGGAGGAGGGGATCTAGACTATTATTTACTTTTTTTGAATTGTGATTTTTGACTGGATTCCCGCCTTCGCGGGAATGACAATAGTGTACTTTACATCCACCGATAGGGAATTGTTCACTATTCTTATAAAGAATTGGTGTTTTTTCGCGTGTTGTACGCAAATAGCTTATTCCTTTTCTATTTGCCATTTCTTGAGTTAGTTTATACGCGGATACTGCATCAGCTGGGTACAGCACGGTACTTTCTCTCAAACTTCTCATCATAGAGATATCTTCTAGTGCCATTTGCGAAATACCATCCTGCCCAATAGAACAACCTGCATGCGAGCCAACGATATTGAGAGTTGGTTTTGAATACTGAGCCATACGAATTTGGTCATATGCACGTGTGAGAAAAGCGGCGAACGTTGAAATATACGGTATATATCCCATTTTTGAAAGTCCTAAGCCAACTGAAACCATATTTTCTTCGTCAATAAACATTTGGAAAAAATGAGATGGATTTGTTTCTTTTAATCGTTCGGTATAGGTGGAATTTCCAACCTCAGCGTCTAGTGCAACTACTTGTGGATTACTTTTTCCTAAATCAGCTAAGGCATCGCCAAATGCTTCTCGTGTGGCAATTGGAGTTTTAACCTCATAGATTCTGTCAGTAATTTCTTTCACCCCCGTCATCGCGACATTCCTTCCTTCGCTGCCATCTATGAAGTTATTTAGTTTATTTAAAACATGTATGGTCTTACTTTGCGTTTCAGTATCAAATATCGGAGCACTGGCAATTATTCCTTTTACTGCCATCCTGGTTTATCTTCAAGAAATGGAACACCCTTACCTTTTATTGTTCTAGCCAAAATCATTGTGGGTTTTTGAGAATGGACAGTGTTAAGTGTATTAGCTTTTATAAACACTTTTTTTATTTCCTCAATATTATGTCCATTTTTTATCTCCAATACATTCCATCCAAATGTTTCAATACGTTTTTTATATGTTTCTATGTCCCATCCTAAATCAGTTTCGCCACTTTGCCCAAGACGGTTAATATCTACGATTCCAATAAGATTATTCACGTTATAATACGAAGCAATTTCCATTGCTTCCCATACCTGTCCCTCTGCCATTTCTGAGTCCCCAAGTAGTACCCACACTGTTGGTTCCTGCTTTAGTTGTACCTGCAATTCTTTTATTTTAAGACGTATACCAAGTGCCATTCCTAAACCCACAGACAGCCCTTGACCTAAACTACCCGTTGTTACGTCCACAAATGGGAGCTCTGGTGTTGGATGACCCTGTAAATGAGAATTAAACTTTCGAAGGGTCATGAGTTCAGATTGAGATAGCACCCCAGCAGCCTCATATATAGAGTATAATAGGGGAGCTGCATGACCTTTTGACAAGACGAATTTATCGTTGAACTGGTTTTGGAAGTTGGTTATGTTTTGTTTCAAAAACCCACCAAAAAAAAGAACGGTCGTGAGTTCAGTGGCAGAAAGGGAGGAGGTAGGGTGACCAGATCCTGCAGCTGTTGTTGAAACGATAATGCCACGGCGTATTCGTTTCGCAAGATTTTTTAACATCAAAACATCACTCATAGTATGAGTGTAGCATATTTTAGTACAATGAAGATTAGCCAACAAATATTATGGAAGTGAATAAAACAATGGGCGAATTGACTCATATTCAACAACAAACAGCCATTGTCCTTACAAAACTTGAACATAGGTTTTTACAATCTCCCGATATAGGGGCAAAACCAGGATTTCAAGAAAGGGCTGTTACCAAGGCTATAGAGCAAGCATTTAGAATAAATAACAATGCGGAAGTCAAGGGTGCACTTACGAGACTATTTGGTCAAGAGCTTGCTGCATTAGATATTCCTCTTACAAATTTGGAGGGGGAAAAAGTCAATCTATATGACGCCTTAATTGAAAATGTACTTGATGGAGGGACAATAAAAGATAGAAGTTGTCTCGTCCCATTTGGGGGGGAGCTAGTTCCTTTTCATGAAAAAGCATCTCCCATATTGACGCGCTCTGCATTTATATCTCGCGTTCTTGGAGAGCATAGAAAACAAAATGAATTACGTCGACCAGATGCAGAGGGGGGACCATCTGAGCATCACGTTTCCATAGGAATGATAGATCTCCATAATTTACGAGGTGCAGATTTTGAAATAGAAGGACAAGTGGATAAGCCCGCCGACGTACTAGTTAATAAGGCAGCACGCGCTATTCGAGATGCATTTAAAAAACTTGGCTACACTGATCCCACAAAGCTTGAAAAGGAAAATAAATCGTGGGAACTTGGTCGTTATGGGGGAGACGAATTTGTATTTGGTCTTTTTGGGGACTTTAGTCAAGAAGAGCGAGAGGCTTTATATAGAGAAATTCAAAAACAACTTGCATCGGACAATAATATGTCATATTACACATATCTTGATGTATCAGGCGATCCGGTTATAAAAAAAGAAAGAATTTTATTAAAGGAGTTAAATGCGAATCATAATGTTGTAGATGTAATTCAATTTCCTGACGATCATGAACCGTTGCAAATCAACCAGATGATATTTTTGGCCTTGAAAATCGTATTAATTATATTAGAAAACAACATCCAGAACTTTCTCCCTATTTTGACTTAGCTGAAGTATATGACCTAGAAAACGAATCGCTTGTTAGGAGACAAATTCTTCTTGAACTTGTTGAAAATTCTCTTTTTGATCGATTGATTGGAGAGGCTATTTACTCTCGTGATCAGTTTCAAAAGTTTCTCAGAGAGGGTGAATTGAGTAGAGTTATTGCAGTGGACTTGAAATTTATCAAAGAAATCAACGAAAAAATGAGCTATGCAGATGCTGATATGACAATTAAAGCTGTTTGGGAATTGATAAAAGATTCGTTAACACCAGAAGATAGAGAAAAAATCATTGTTGGGCGGTTTGGTGGAACATTTGTTCTTGGTATTCGACAAGGTGAGTCTATCAATGAGAGTGCTATATATAACCTTCAACATATAACTGGAATTAGTTTTGGTCACGGAATAAATACTTTTCACATCCCTGTAACAATGACAAACACAGATCTAACCGCAATTAATGAAAAACAAGCAGACAATGATCCAAATGAGACATTTAAGAACATTCTTAAAGAAAATGAAACACAATTCTACGAGAGACTATTATTAGATGTCTTAGAAGAAGATATAATGATGAGACCGATTCATCCAAGCTTCATTGGATATCTAAAACATGTGAATTTAGAATCTATACCAAACGATATCCCATTAACGAAGAGAAATCTGTATTCACTTTACCTGAAAGGAAAGAGAAAATTAGAGAGATTACCTAAACTTCAATCAGTTTATCATTTCTATCAGATTGAACATGATGTTGATAATCTATTAGATATCGACAGACTTCATAAAGAATTTGTCGATAGTGTTAATATGTATAGACTATATAGTTCTGGTTATGTTGGTAGTGTAGATATTCCAAAGGAAGAATTAAGAGCGAGAGTTGAGCTTCTTAATTCAATACGTGGGTAAGACCCATATTATGTCCTTTCTTTCACTAATTCGGTATATACTGAATTAATGGAGCATTCTCAACTGAACACTTTTTTTAACCCATCTTCAATCGCTATTATCGGTGTATCTGAAAATCCAAAAAAAGTTGGTTATTTAGTAGCACAAAATCTTATTCGTCAAGGATATAAAGGGGAAATGTACTTCATCAATCCAAAGTTTGATAAGCTACTTGAACACCCGGTCTATAAAGATATTAAAGATATCGGAAAACCAATAGATTTAGTTGTTTTGGCAGTCCCAGCAGATGCTGCGATGCATCTTCTTGATGATTTAAACACAATAGGAATAAAAAATATTGTGCTCTATGCAGCGGGATTTAAAGAAGCAGGACTGGATGGCACACAAAAAGAACAGAATTTAATAGCAAAAGCGAAACAATATGGAATGACCATTTTAGGTCCAAACTGTATTGGATTTGTAAGCACTATTTCACAAGCAAATGTAACCTTTTTAAAACATCCTGCACCAAAGGGGAATGTTGGATTTATATCACAATCTGGAGCATTAGGGAGCCTCATGGTAGATTATTTAGTGGGACATGAAAACTTTGGCTTCTCATACTTTATGAGTTTGGGAAATAAAGCTGTACTTGATGAATGTGACCTACTACAGTTTTTAAAAGATGATCCAGATACACAAGTTATCGCTATGTATTTGGAAGATGTAAAACGGGGAGAAGATTTTAAACGAATATTAGAAGAGACAACAAAAATAAAACCAGTAGTTATACTCAAATCTGGTTCAACGGTAGAAGGTTCAAAAGCTGCAGGGTCCCATACAGGGAGTATGGTTGGAGATGATATGGTGTACGGAATAGTTTTTGAACAATATGGAGCAATACGTGCGGGTCAGTTTTATGAATTCATGTCCATTCTTAAAATATTTAGTTTTGGTCGTGCTCCTACATCAAAAGATATGCTTATCCTCTCAAATGCGGGCGGTATTGGAGTATTGCTCACAGACGAACTTATTAAAAATAAATTGGAACTTGTCACTGTTCCAGAAGATGTAAAAGAAACCATTAAAAAAAATATGGGTGGAGATAAAGTAACAATTCATAATCCAATTGATTTACTGGGCGACGCCAGCGCGTTTCATTATCGTGCAGCAATTGCCGCGACAATTCAACAAAAACATATTGGAGGCGTTATTGTAATGCTTACACCTCAAGCAAACACAGAGGTAGAAGATACAGCCACAACCCTTATCGAAACTCAATCAGCTTTTTCAAAACCAATTTTTCCCATTTTTATGGGTGAAAAGTCAGTTGGTCAGAGTCATATGCATTTCGAAAGAGCAAAAATGGCAAGTTTTTTTAGCTATGATTTTCTTCCTTCATCTCTGGCAAAAATTACCCATTATCAAGATCATATTCAACACAAAACTATTGATACAAAAAAACTCATCGAAGAGTCAAAGCGGATTGCAATCCCAAAAAAAAGCACGTTAACTCCATTTGAAACAAATACAGTTCTTGCCTCTGCAGGAATACAGGCGGTTTCGCTGATTGTTGCACATTCTGAAGAAGAGGCGACTAATACTGCAAAAGAGATCGGATTTCCGCTTGTTATGAAGACAGCTTCAGACAAAATTACTCATAAAACCGAGGTAAAAGGTGTGAGAGTGAATATTCAGAATGAGGAAGAGCTCTTAAATGAATATCGAGATTTAACTAAAGTTACGGACGAAAATAATGTTTATTTACAAAAAATGATGAAGGGTCACGAACTTATCATTGGAGCAAAACGAGACAGACAGTTCGGCATCGTTCTTCTCCTTGGATTGGGAGGAATTTATGCAGAACTGTTACAGAGCGTGGTTAGTTTCATCTATCCATTCTCATTCGAATACATGGTTAAACAAATACGTTCGTCTAAAGTGCAGAAAATTATTGAGGGTTTCCGTGGGT